>SBGE01000061.1 GCA_006226755.1 Deltaproteobacteria bacterium
GCATCAATGAAAGAAGTGATGGAAGTATCGTTAGCGGCTAAAAAGGCCTTCGCCGCTTCTTCGATTGAAGCCATTTGTTTATAAAGGGAATCTTCGTGAATCAGAGGAGCGAAGATGTGATATTTTTTGATACCGCTTTGTTCAATATTTTTTACGATGGGAATTGAATCTAAATTTGTGTTTCCATCGCCACCTCTTTCAATCGTCGGAATCATGTAATTCATGGCTTCATATCGAGTTGGTCTTCTCACATTTCTAATACTGGCATCGATGTTGGCAACAGAGAGAATCCCTCCTGTCGGAGGTACGAGATTTGCTCTGAAGATTTTGTACTGTTTTCCGTTAAGGAGTCCACGATCTTCTTGTGGAAGAGGACCATCTCCAGGTACTCCACCGCTTCCTCTTCTTTTTACATATGTCATCCAGTCTCCAAGAACTGGACCATGGATGTCCAAGTCTCCATAGGAGTCGAAATCATAAAGTAAATTTGGGATGACATATTGAAGCTGACCGGCACTTGGTGTTCCACCAATAACACTCAAACCATTCTTGGCCCAGAACATTCCTGGAGAAGCCGGCGGTTCGAAGGGGACAAGTTCTCCTGCTTGGAATCCTCCAGCTCCTTGCATATCGAGTCCAAAAACGTATGGAGTTGTACGAGCGACTTCTGATCTGGCAACTACTTTGTTTGTTTCAAGTCGCCCAAAAAGTCTTGGACCAATCTTTCCGCCAAAAGGTTTTGCAGAAGCATATGCTTTCAAAGTAACGCCACCTCTTTCTGCAAATGGAAAAAACATTCCGACATATTTCGCTTCACCTTTAACAGAGTAGTAAGTCATCACTTCATGATTTTTGGCAAAGCTGTGGATATAGCCTGGAACTGGGATGGCCGTTCTCGTTCCCTGACATTCCCCCACTGAGGCAACTGAGCTGGTGACGCCATCTTTCACTTGAAAGTTTGTATAGAGGGTTGCCATGTTTATAGGGAAAGCAATGAGATCCAAGTAATATTTTTCAAATGCAGACTTTCCTGAAATCGTGGCATCTTGTGGAATAAGGAGACCAGAAAGCGAGCCCGGATCTACAACGTGTGGCTCAGGTGGAATTTCTGTCAGTCTGAATGTGTTCGTGAAGATGTCTTTATTATCGTCATCACTATCTTCATCTTTGATCGTTCCTCCACCAAGGTTTCTATAAGCGGAGATCAGTGCTTTAATTGGCCTTTCGTTATAGGGCAGTCGAGTAAACTCACTTTGAAGAGTGTTAACATCTGTACAGCCAGCTCCACCCATACACATTTGTCCATCGACAGGAGGACGATTCACAATTGATTCCAGGTTTCTCATTCTGAAACCAATTTCGAGTGCTTCAATCCAAGCACCAATTCTGTGAGCAGCAACGGCTGGAAGATCAGAGAAAGACGAAGATCCTGTTCCATAGGCCCAAAGAAGACCAGTTTCAAGATTGATAATACCTCTTTCAGAGCAGTCTTTTGATTTAATGTCTCGAATTGAAGCGAGAAAAGATTCGTGTCTTTCTGAAATTCCAGGAAGACCAACGGTATCAAAAACTGGAAGACCTGGAACATCGTAGATACTGCAAATATTGTTAGGTGATCCAAAGTGAATACAAATTGAGGGGAGATTGAATTTATCTTTTGTATCGGCAGCCCCAAGACCAAAAGGCTTGAGCAAAAAATCTACGCTTGATTCATTAAGGTTAGGATACTTGAGCCATTCTTGACCCATTTGTCCGAGAACATAATATTTGAACATCCACTCTTTAAGAGTGTTTCTTAGTTCCCAGTTCATGTAACCAATATTTGAAAGTTGTCTTGCCTGAACAGCAGCGCCTGACCATGCGGCAGCGTCGACTGCATTTTGCAAATTGATTTTTGCTTTTACGAAAAGACCGATGTTCACAATAAACGCGAGCATCGTCAAAATGACTGTCATGCAAATGCCAAGGAAGATTGAAACCTGTCCCTTTTCATTGCGTTTGAAAATTCGTTTTTCTTTTGAAGCATCCCTGCTCATAAAGTCCTTAACTCCTAGTGTCTTAATGCTACTGGAGCCAATGATTCCGGTCAATTTGCTATGCTAAACAGTTGAAAACTTGATTGAATTGATCTGGATTGGCCGGCATGAATCTTGGAACAAATAAAGGGTCTGGGTGCTTTGCCGAGAACCCAGAGTCGTACGTTGGATGGATTCGGCGTTCCCTTCAAGAACAACTTTTTTCTTTTGCATGTAAAAGTGCGCTACTTGTCTTACCTACACCCCGGGTGCCGAGGGGCACCTGGAGGCCCTTTTTCATGGGCTTTTCAGCAAATCGGACGGTAGGGGGAAAAAGTGTTCCACTCAAATTCCGAAGGGAAATCCTCTACAATGGAGTAATGGATATGAAGGATTTCAAATTCGACGCTAGACCCTATAAGTACAAAAATCCCGTGAAGAGATTTTTTTGTCCACTTTGTGGCGTTGAGAGAGCTTTCAATCTTTCTCATCGATTGACTCCCAAGCATTACTTTCAAATGATCATTGTGACGGCTTTCACTACACTTCTTCTCTTTCCATTCATGGAATGGGAGGGACTGTTCAGCTTCTTCGCCGTTTGGGCGATATTTGAACTGGGTATTCGAATGGCGTTTAGAAAAGAGATACCTTGTCCACATTGTGGATTTGATGCTTCTTGGTACAAAAAAGACGTTAAAATGGCGCGTAAGCTGGTTAAAGACTTTTGGCGTGAGAACGGTGTCGTTGACGAGGATGGTCAATCAGCTCCAGGTCAAAATAATTCACAAGCTTCCCAGATTCAAGAACCGACACAACCCTTTTAATTTCCGATCTTCTCTTTTTCTCTAGCCCCATTAATTCAGGACTTAATGCTTTGCATATGCGGAGATGATGATGCATGTCTTCCTGCAGAATTCACTTCTAAATTGATGAGCAATTTTATATGTTAATTGCTCATACACTTAAAGCCGTAGCAGTAAGAAATCACGCGTAGTACTTACTGTGAATGTCATGGGAAGGAGAACCTATGAGTCTTAACAAAGTGATGATCCTAGGAAGATTGGGACAGGATCCAGAACTTAAGTACACACCAAGTGGAGCAGCTGTTTGTAACTTTTCACTTGCGACAACTGAAACCTGGACAGACAAGTCAGGTCAAAAACAAGAAAAAACTGAATGGCACAGAGTTGTTGTTTGGGGAAAACTTGGAGAGCTTTGTAACCAATACCTAACTAAAGGTAGACAAGCTTTCGTTGAAGGTTCACTTCAAACTCGTTCTTGGGATGCTCAAGACGGAACGAAAAGATACACAACAGAAATCAATGCAAAGAATATTCAATTCATTGGTGGTCAAGCTTCAACAGGTAAAGGTGACTACTCTAGAAATGAAATGAATCAAGAAGTGCCAATGGGAGACAATGCTCTTAACCAAGATTACAACGTCTCAACTGATGCTAATTTCACAGCTGACGATATCCCGTTCTAGAGATCAAAAATACATTTCAAAAATATGAAGAGCTCCTTTTTAGGGGCTCTTTTTTTCCACTCAAGGTTGAGAGTATGAAGTATTTATTTTTAATCCTATTTTCTTTTAATTCTTTTGCCTCAATGCAAATTCTTTCGACTTCAAAGTGGAAATACAACAGTAGTGCAACTAAGCAATTTCCTTTAGCGCTTGTTGCAAACAAAAACTCTTATTGGAGTGATCGAGATAAAACACGAGCCGCTGTAGACAAGCTTCAGCAAATCTTTATGACCTGTGATGTCGCTTTTTCTGAAGTTGATTTTTGGGTTGTTAAGTTTAGCGATGATGTACTTGAACCCATTCGAAAACCAAATCCTTACAAAGGACCTGGTGAAATTGCCGTTGCCAAACTTTCAAATCTTCCAAGTGTTCGACCTCTTGGTTTATTGTTCGCAACTGATATACCTTCTACAGCAAAGGCCTATAACGCTGAATCAGTAAGACGTCTTCGTACGGCTACAATAGATCCAAGTGCTCTTCTCAATACATTTTTCATGACTCATGATTGGTATGATAATCGTCGTGTTCCAGGCGGAACTGATAGCTACGATACAATGGCCCATGAACTGGCCCATATACTGGGGAACATGGGGCATATTGATGTATTTGCTAATCTTATGAGCACTTATGATGGAGAAGGTTCAAAGACTGGGGATCTCACTCCTGAGCAATGTGAACTGATTCAATCATTCTCAAATTAAAGGCCTCTTTTTTTGGCATAAGAAAATACTTCAAATTATCTGAATACGGCAGTTTAGGGGATTCTCTAGGTTGAGATCTCTCTGCAATTTAAAATAAATCTTATGAAGAAGGTCATAATTAACCTTTTATTCCTCTCTAGCTTTTCACTCCAGGCGGAAACCTCATATTGTCTGAAAGAAAAAGGTCATTATATTTTGGGACTCATGGGTCTTAAATCCAATGCCATTGTAAGTGCAAAAAGCGCAGAGAAAATTAATGGGAAATATGATTTATTACAAGATAAGTTGATGAAGAAGTGTGACGCGAGAGATGAAGATTGCTCATTAAAGTTTGAATCACTTCAGTTAAAAAAAGAAAAAGAATATCAGACGCGACTATCAACTGCTTTTGCTGATTTAAAATGGTGTAACCATCCAGATATTATGGACAACTTGAAATATCTAAGAAAATCTAAAGTGAAATACTGCCAATTAGTAGACTTAAAGAGAGAAACCGAAATTGGCGAGAGTATTAGATCTCTTGAAAATGAATGGGAAGAGATTGAACCTGATCAAAACGATTCTGAGGATTGCCCTTCTCCTCAGCAAGTTCTGCAAGAGTTCAAAAATGAACAACCTTCAATTTTCAAACTTCCAATCGAAGACTTATGTCATCGTATTTTTAAAAGAATGAAATCTGTTGTTTCAAAATGTGAAGCTAAAAAGAACTCAAAATAACCTCAAACTTTACCTGGATAGAGGCTAAGTTTTTCCAATGTTCTAACTTTCAATTCATTTTGAGAAAACTGAGGTGGCTGAAGCTCTAAGTTGAGTTTCCTCTGTTCTCTGGATTTGGTCATCTCTAGAGCAACTTCGCAAAGTTTTGTTGTGAAGGCGGGCTGAGTCCATTTTCCAAAAACGGTGTGACCACCTTCATAACATTGATGTTCATATTCTTCGGGAGTTGTAATGTACCCACAGTAAGAGTTTGCATAAGGACAAAGAATGACTTCTTTGACTCGATCACCAAGAGTTTCTTCGAGAGCTTTCTTTATCCTGTATCCAGACATGGTAGAGGTTTCAGCTGGAATTCCTATAAAAGCGAAGCCTCCAAACATTGAAATTTGCACTGGCAAAATTTGCTGTGTCCAGGAATGTTCTGAAGCACCACCAAGTTTGTGAATCTTTTTGAAGTACTTGATGGATTGATCTGCAAAGTCTGGAATGATGAGACTCATGACTTTGCTGGTTCCAAGAACTTTTTTATCTCCGGTTTCTACAAAGATAAATTTTGGAGCTTGGGCCTTGTATTTTTGAATCATTCTCTTTCGCCAATTAGAGCTTCTAAGTGGTGAGATAAAATATTCAAAAAGTTTTACTCCCGTAATGAGAGTCTTGCACAAAAGTTTCAAGGCAAAACCAATACCAGCTCCTTCAGCTCCTCCCATGAAGGCCACTCCAAGAGTGGCTGGAGATGTGGTGGCATCTAGCCCTTTGAATTTTGGGGAGAGGTGCTTTTGGTCACTTGTCACGTTGCTCATATCGAAGTACACAAGCTCACTATCAATTGAGGTGTCTTCAAGTTCAATGCCTTCATTCTTGAGAAAACTAACTGCACCTTGATACTGAAGTTTTCCATTGGCCTTGGATTTTTCAATCATCACCTGATCATCTTTTGGGATCATGTGCTCATACCACTTTGGTGTAAAAATGGGGGAGACATCTCCAGCATTTCCTTGAGCAAATATAGCGAGAAAGTCTTTTCTGCCTCTCTTTTGGAAATGTTCTTCCGTGAATAAAGAAGCGTAGCCTTTATTTCCTGGAGAAATCAGATGATTTGTCCAAATGATATTGGTTGGGTGAACAGCGAACATTGTGAGGATTCCACTCGGTCCCTCGTCGTCTACGAATTCCAAGATACGCATCTCGCGATCAACCGCTTTATTTTGTTCTTCAATCGTTAGTTTTGGCTGAACTTCAGGATTTGAGTTATAGGCCTCAAGACTCCTGTTAAAAGAGACATCGATATCAAGAGAAAAAGATCCTCTTTTTAAATAAATGCGAGAGGGTCGCATATTGGACTTGGCCTGTCTTATGGATTCCATAACTCCACTGACAAGAGTGGAGAGTACTTGTGGGCAAAAGCCTTCAGTCGGAACATTGTAAAGAGCATAATGAGTGTAACCGCTGGGGGCGCTATGTGTGTGTTGAGCCGTGAACATCAGATTTCGACGAGGAATATTCATGCCTCCAAACTCTGTTTGAAATTCCTTCCACACAGCATCCGTCAGACTTTGGGTAATAAAACAGACTTCTAGATTTATATAGAGAAAATGTTCTCCCGTGCTTTCTGACTCAAGCCAAAAAGTTCTCGCTGTAAGTGGAGTCTCAACGTCTTTAACTGTATTTTTGGGATTTCCATATCCAAGCATCACGATGCCTGGAATAAAAGCAGTGATATCACCTCTTCCCCGACCGACCAACCAGCCCATAAAATCTATCCTTTCGCGCGTTCTTGTGTTTGAAAATTATAAAAAAATGTTCAAAACCGAGCAATAGGGAAAAGGTGAGAAGAGCGAATTAGTCAAGTTTGAGAAGGTTCAAGTTAGTGTAGAATGGTGGAATGAAAGATCGATATAACTACTATAAAAATATCCTGGAAGGCGAAAGGTTACCTGCCGCTATAGTTGATCTCGATGTTCTGGATAAAAACATTGAAGATATAGTAAGACGTGCGAGGGGAAAAAAGATTAGAGTCGCTTCAAAGTCTGTTCGTTGCCGAGCTGTGCTTAGAAGAATTCTGGATAGTCATCCCGAAACATTCAATGGATTAATGTGTTTTTCAGCTGAAGAAGCTGCTGATCTTGCGGCCCATGATTTCGATAATCTCTTGGTTGCTTATCCTTATATCAGGGAGCTTCAGTTAGTTCGTTTGTTTCCAAAAATCAAAGAAGGTAAAGAAATCATTTTGATGGGAGATCTTCCTGAGCACTTTGAAAACTATAATCGCTTGGCTGAAAAGTATGGAGTGAAACTGAAAGTTTGTCTGGATATAGATATGTCGACAAGTTTTCCTGGGATTTGGTTCGGTGTTTTTCGATCGAGTTTGAGAGATCTTTCTCAGTTGAAAAGAGTCTTGAATACCATCAAAGAATGTCCTCACTTAGAATTGATGGGCTTGATGGGATATGAAGCTCAAATTGCTGGTGTTTGTGATTCTAACCCTCATACGTGGTTTATTAATCCGATTATTAAGCTATTGAAGAAGTTATCCATTTCAAAAATTCACTCCCGTAGAAAGGCAATGGTGGAACTTTGCAAACGTGAAGGTTTCGATCTCTCTTTGATTAATGGGGGAGGAACAGGAAGTATAGAGTCTACTTTTGAAGATGAGTCCGTTAATGAAATTGCTGTTGGAAGTGGTTTCTATAGCCCCATTCTTTTTGATTACTATGATTCATTTCATCATCAACCAGCGGCCTTCTATGCTGTTGAAGTAACCAGAAAGTCTCAAGCAGGCATCTCTACTTGTGCAGGTGGAGGATATGTTGCCAGTGGATCGATGGGAAGAGAAAAAATTCCAACTCCTTTTCTGCCAACTGATGTGAAATTGATTGAAAATGAAATGGCCGGAGAAGTTCAGACGCCAGTTCGACACACAAGTAAGTTAGAGCTTGGAGATCCAGTTTTCTTTCGTCATGGAAAGGCCGGCGAACTCTGTGAGCGATTTAATGATTTAATACTTGTCCAAAATGGTCAGGTCACAGAACGCGCTAGAACCTATCGAGGAGAAGGAAAGTGCTATCTGTGACTTTAATTTCAGCTATTTAGAGAAGGATTTTTCCTCAAACCTTTTCTTTAGAATCCGATAAGTTTGTGAGGAGTTTCCTTCATATGTTCAATTTGAATAAGAGTTTTTTCAGCGTCGGTTTTGAGTTTGTTCTTGTGAACAAGCCGCTTCCGTATGATCTCTTCATCAACTCTTCAGCAATTGTTGAAAAAGAAAAATTTGTCAGGATATTCCCAAATGGAGGAGTTCTTTCAAAAGAAGATCTTCATGGGTTTAAGAAAAAATATCACCAACTCTATATTCTTGAAGAGCAGAGGGATTCCTATCTTCGATCTCTTGTTCAATGTGAAACCGTTGATGATATTGCCAAATCTGAAGTCATTAAAGATTCGGCAATTGTCTATCTCTCAAAAATTTTCGATGAAGGCAAAGAATTTACTACCGAATATCTTGGTGAAGCAATCAGTGGTTGTCGAGATTCTGTTGAGTCGATGATTGATGTGATCAAGGACTATGATGTTAAAAAAGTTCAAGAGCTAATCGGTAATTTGAGCTTTCATGATTTTTACACCTATGATCACAGTATCAATGTATCCATGTACAACATTATCCTTTTCCAAGCTTTGAAGCCAAAAGCTTCAAGAGAAGAAATTGTAATGGCCGGACTTGGTGGATTACTACATGACCTTGGGAAAATTAAAATTCCTACGACTATCATCAATAATCCAGGAAAGCTGAGTGACGAAGAATTTGCAGAAATCAAGAAGCATCCTGATTATGGGAAAACGTTATTGGCTGAAGGAAACTACGAAATGCCAGGTGTGAATTTTGAGGTGATCAGCAGGATTATTCATGAACACCACGAGAACTTCAACGGAACTGGCTATCCAAGTAAAATGCATGGGGAGAAGATTCACGTATTGGCCAGAATCACGGCGATTGCAGACTTCTTTGATGCCCTGACAACCAAACGTTCTTATCATGAGGTTCTTTCAGTTGAAGATGCTCTTGAAGTGATGGGAAAAACGGTTGGGAAAAAGATCGACCCGCATCTTTTTGATCTATTTGTAAAAAACGTTTCCAATATTGTTCTTAAAGGCAAGGTGAAGGAAGTTCTTCCTGATGACTTTGATCCTTGTCAGCCACATGCAGCCCTTCCATTCCAGAAGGCCCCTGTGAATTACAAAGACCAGAACATTTTCAAAGACACCAAGCAAAAAGAGTTCGGTAAAATCAAAGGCGATTTTTCTCTAAACGACGATAAAAAGAAAAAAGCTTCCTAATTTTCTTAGATATCCAGCGCTTCAATCAGTGTATTGACCTGTTCTTCTGTATTGAAGATATGGAAGGAAAGTCTGATATTTCCTTGTCTCACAGACACGTCCACGTTTCTGAATTTCAACTCTCTTTCCAGTTCCAGAGGATCAAGCCCTTTGGCCTTGAGAGAGAGAATATTTCCCATGCTGTGGGTAGGAGTTATCAGGTCAAACTTTTCTTTGGGATAATTATCCAGAAAGTAATCTCTGACTTGGTTATTGTGCTTTCTGATCTTTTGAAGACCAATCTCTCCTAGAAGATCAAGGCCTGCTTCAAGACAACTCAATGCCAACATATTTGAGGCCTGGCCACGATCATATTTTCTAGCACCTGGTAGTGTTTCAGTGGTGTAGTCGAGAAGTTGATAGACCACTTTTGATTTTGGAGAAACAATCCAGTTTCCATTCTTATGTTCGACAAGATTTAATGCCTTTTCTGAAAAATAGGCAAAAGCATGTCCATAAGGTCCCAGCATCCATTTGTAGGATGAAGCTGCGAGGACATCAATATAGGAGAGTTCCTCGTTGGTAATTTCCATTCCGCCTAATGATTGAGTGGCATCAACAATGAAAAGAATATCGCGTTCACGACAAAGCTTTCCAATTCCTAAAAGATCAACTTTTTTTCCGGTATCGAAAGTAACGTGGGAAACGTTGAAGATTTTGGTATTCTTAGGAAGATTCTTTTTTAACCATTCAGTTGAAGGAAGAATTTCGTCTCCTAAGTCTAGAAGTTCAAAATTGATTCCACGAGTTTCAACAGCTCTCATCCAAGGAAGGACGTTTGAGGGATAGTCTTTGTTTATCGCTACTACGACGTCATCGGATTGAAACTTATAACCGTTGGCCACAATATTGATCACGTCACTGGTAGAAGTTGAATGTGTAACATGATCTGGATTACAGTCGAGGATTCCTGCTAGCTGAATTCTGATCCTCTCACTTACTCCCATCCACGTGTTGTAATTGTAGAAAGACGGATCGAGTTCTTTTTGAAGAGCTCTAGAGACTTTCTGCTTAGCCGAATATGGGCTAGGTCCGAAATATGCTGTATTGAAATAGAAGGTATCGAGGTGGTGATATTCTTTACGAATCAATTCCCTGATTTCTGGTGTCATGAAACAACTCCCGTAGTCGCAATGACGATCAAAAAAAAGCGGCTTAAAAAGCCGCTTAGTTTATTTACTTTGTTTCTGTTTTTGTTTCTGTTTTTGTTTCTGTCTTTGACTCTGCCGGAGCTGGATCAGCAGCTTTTGGAGCGGTTGGTGCACCGTTAGCAGCGTCTGAGTTTAGAGGAATGGCAACTGGTGCTTCAGAATCTAGAAGTGATTTAGCACTTTTTGAACTTTGAAGTTTGGCCAAAAGAACAGAGTTCCCAAGAAAAAGAATCGCAAGTACGACTGTAATTTTTGAAAGGATGTTTCCTTGCTGGCTTCCCGTAAAGACAGCATCACCGCCACCTCCACTGAATAGACCTGCTTCGGCACCTTTACCAAATTGGAGAAGGACCATAAGGATCAGTAGAACAGAGATAACAGCGTGAAAAACCATAAGAGTCGTAATCATTTATCTTTTCCTTTTAACTAAAAACCTAAAATAAATACAAAAGTCCTTGGAAATTGGCAAGCTATGCGTAAAAAGCCCTCGTTATATCAAGGGGTTAGCTCTGAGCCAATTCTCAAAAGTTCATAAAAATCACCTGGCTTGAGGCTTGCGCCGCCTACCAGCGCCCCATCAATATCTGGAAGAGACAGAAGGCCCATCGCGTTGTCAGGCTTAACTGATCCTCCATACTGGATAATGAGTTCTTTTCTATTGAAGCCGTGATTGTTGCTTAGATGTTCTCTGATGAAAGCATGAGCATCTTGGGCCTGCTCAGGAGTTGCGACAACACCAGTTCCAATCGCCCATACGGGTTCATAGGCAATAATGATGTCACCATGCTTGGAGGCAGGAACACCTTTAAGACCTTCATCAAGTTGAGTTCTAAGAACATCAAAAGTTTTATCAGCTTCTCTTTCAGCTAATGTTTCACCAATACAAAAAACAACTTCAAGTCCAAGCTCAAGAGCAAGAAGAGTTTTCTCGTTGATCAATTGATTGCTCTCACCAAAAACAGTTCTTCTTTCAGAGTGACCAATGATGACAAAATCAAGATCCAAATCTTTGAGAACTTCTGGGGAAGTGTCTCCAGTAAAGGCTCCTGAAGTTTTGTGGGAACAGTTTTGTGCACCAGTCTTGATACCAACTGGCATGGCCTTTTCTTTAACTAAAGAGAGATGAGGAAATTGAGGAGCAATTCCTCCTTGGCACTTGAGTTCTGCCAAGCTGTCATCTGCCATTTCATCGAAAAAATTGTAGATGTCATCCGTCAATTGATTCATTTTCCAATTGCCATAGATGTGAATTTTTCTGCTCATCTTAACTTCCTTGTTTAAAGTGATTAAAGATCTACGCCAAACTTGAGAGCTTTGATTCCAGGAAGTGTTCCTTGTTCCAAATACTCAAGGGATGCGCCACCGCCTGTTGAGACGTGGGACATTTTTTCTGCGAGACCTGATTTTTTCACAGCACTCACAGAATCGCCACCCCCAACCAGGGTAAATGCGTTTAATTCAGAAAGAAGCTTGGCGACGCCAAACGTTCCTGCTGCGTAATCTTTTTCTTCAAAACATCCCATTGGGCCATTCCAAAGAACAGTTTTGGCACCGGCCAATTTGTCTCTAAATAGCTCAAGAGATTTTGGGCCAATATCTAGGGCCATCAAATCTTCGGGTATATCAACACTGTTGATGTTTTGAGGAGCACCGGCAAATTCAGTGCTTGCAACATGATCAACAGGAAGAACGATTTTTTTAGCGGAGCTCATCTTCAACAAACGAGCAGCCAACTTTACATCTTCATCAGAGCAAAGTGATTTCCCAACAGAGTGACCTTGGGCCTTGAGAAAAGGGTAGGCCATCGCTCCACCAATAATCAGGCTATCAACGTTGATGAGAAGTCTTTCAATGATTTTGATCTTATCTGAAACTTTTGCACCACCAGTGATGGCAACAAAAGGCTTCTGAGGTTTTTCAACAACCTTTTCGAGAGCTTGAATTTCTTTTTTGAGAAGAAAACCACCAACAGCTCTATTCTTGAAATAAGCATTGATCTGATATGTAGAAGCATGCTTTCTATGAGCAGTTCCAAAAGCATCGTTGACATAAATGTCAGCGTACTCAGAAAGCGCCTTGGCAAACTCTGTATCTCCAGCTTCTTCTTCCTTATGGAATCTGAGGTTTTCAAGAAGAATGATATTGTTGGTGTTCAAAGTCAGAAGGGTTTTGATTCCTCTGTCGAGGCAGGACTCAGTCAAAGTCACTTCTTGACCCAGGTGTTCTGCCAAGTAAGTGGCTACCGGCTCAAGAGAGTATTTCTTATTGACCTCTCCGTCTGGTCGACCAAGGTGAGACATTAAAATAAGTTTTGAGCAACCTTGATCGAGGATATAGCGAATCGTTTCAAGAGCTTCATCGATACGAGTTGTATCAGTGATTTTTGAACGATCTTCTTTGTCCAAAGGGACGTTGAAGTCAAATCTTGCGATGACTTTTTTCCCTTTAAGTTCGATTTCGTCGACGTATTTAAGGGCCATTACAGTTTGCTCCCAACGAAGGCAGCAAGGTCGATTACTCTATTTGAGAATCCAGATTCATTGTCGTACCAAGAAACAACTTTAACTTTATCATCAACAACGTTGGTTAGTTTGGCATCAAGACAAGAAGATTCTCTCATGCCGTTGTAGTCGATAGAGACTAGCTCTTCTTCTTCGTAAGCAAGAATTCCTTTAAGGTTTGATTCAGAAGCTTCTTTCATGGCTGCATTGATCTGTTCTGCTGTCGCTTTATTTTTCAAACTGACAGTAAGGTCAACCATGGAAACGTTTGGAGTTGGAACTCTGACCGCATAACCATCAAGTTTTCCTTTAAGTTCAGGAATAACAAGTCCTACAGCTTTAGCAGCACCAGTGGTTGTCGGAACCATGGAAAGACCAGCAGCTCTCGCTCTTCTTTTGTCACTGTGTGAACCATCAAGAAGCATTTGATCTGAAGTGTAAGCGTGAATAGTGGTCATCAATCCACTTTCAATACCGAATTTATCATTGAGAACTTTAGCGATTGGAGCGAGACAGTTTGTTGTACAGCTGGCATTGGAAATGATGTGGTGAGAATCAGCGCTGTAAGTTTCATGGTTGATACCAACAACGAAAGTTCCGTCGAGGTCTTTTCCTGGAGCACACATGATGACTTTTTTAACAGTTCCACCAAGGTGTTTACCTAGACCAGCTTTGTCTTTGAAGACTCCAGTAGCATCAATCACGATATCTACTTGATAGTCACTCCATGCAATATTGGCAGGATCTCTTTCTGAAAAGAATTTGATTGATTTGCCGTTGATGCTCAGAAGATCACCTTCCAAATTTACATCTGCTTGGAATTTTCCATGAACGGAATCGTACTTCAGAAGGTGAACATATTCTGAAGCCGTACCTGGATTGTTAACCGCTACGATTTCTAGTTTTCCTTCATTTCTGTTGATGATTTCGCGAAGAACTGTACGACCAATTCTTCCCATACCGTTAATTCCAATTCGAGTAGTTGACATGTGAACTCCGTCTTTCGCTATAAAGATGATAATTGGGGTGGAATATGACACAAAACCACCAGCTTTTGTAGTCCCTAGAGGTAAATAATGAGGGGATATGCCCCGAGTCATGTCCTTTTTTGCTCTCTTATTGAAATAACGCATCATGGTTATAATAGAGAGTGATGAAAACCAACTCTGGTACCATTCACTATGCCTCAAAAAGCGACTATTTGAATAATCGCCCTTCGTATATCGCGGAAGATGGAGGAGTGGCGTCAAAAACCTCAAAAGTCACGGATTCTGCCGAAAAAGCAGCCAGCGGAGTTAAGAGCGAAAACAAAAGTGCAGATATTTCAGAGCGTGCCAAGAAATTGGCCAACAAAGACAATCTTAAAAAGAATGGGCAAGAGATTGCCGGAGCAGGAAAGAAGATTTTGGAAGAGGCCAAGGATGTGGCCAGCAGTACGCTGAAAAGTCCTGGTCTTTTAAATAACTTCCTTGGAATTGGCGGTGACGATGATGCCAAAGCTGAAGTCGCCGAAGCAAAGGAAGTGGATACTAAAGGTTTAAGGCCTCCTGTAAGAGAGCCGGCGATCTTTTTTATTCGAGGATTTGAACTTATTGGGCTCAACGACGGGGGAGAGCTCAAAACAATGGCCGATAATATTCCAGGCGCTGAATACTTCTCATGGCAAGATGAAGACAAAATGATTGAGGAGATCAAGCGTCGTCCCATGGATAAACCGGTTGTTCTCGTGGGTCATGGCATGGGAGCTGATTCGGCGGTGAATATCGCGCAGAAACTCAACAAGGCCGAACATGGTTTCAGGAGAGTTGATCTTCTTGTAACTATGAACAGTTTTGGTTTTGACAATGACATCATTCCACAAAATGTCGGGAAAAATCTGAACTTCATCTCAGATGAAACTTCGCTTTTCAATGATGGGCCGAACATTGCTAGAAAGTCTGATCTCACTGAAGTGATGAATGAACTCAGAACCGAAGGGCACGACGATATCGTCGAGTCTTCTGAAGTTCAATTCAAAATCTTCAATGGGATCAACGACATTCTATTCGATTGGAAAAACGCCCGAAAATCTCAGTCACAAGATTCCAAAAGTTCATAACCATTTTTGGCCAGATCAAGTCTTATGCAAGATTGCTTGCCTTCATCTTTTCGATTCCAGATGAAATTTAGAACTTCATGGCATTCAGGTTCATAAAGATAAAATTGCAAAAGATTGCGATTATTTTCATCGTAGATGTTTATTCCATGAAGAAAACTCTGGCAGTCGAGAGTGACTTTGGAGTAATTCTCATCCGTATCAATCTCAAAGACTACGTCGAGGTCTGTTCGTAGAACATCCGCAACGGGAATATCGATCAAGTCTTGGGCGTGCAGGACTGAGCTCACGCCCAGTATCAAAATCAAAAACTTTTTCATGATTGTCTCCAACAAACCTATCGGAGACGTTGAGATTCAGGTGAGACTAGAACTTGAACAGCTTAATCGAGTTTTGATAAACAGTTGAAAGCAGGTCATCCACCGGCAAATTTTTCAACTCCGCCATCTTCTCTGCGACAAATGGCAAATAGAAAGGTGCATTCTCACGACCTCTAAAGGGAGTGGGGGCTAAAAAAGGGGCATCTGTTTCAAGCAGAAGATTTTCCACCGGACAAAAGCGAACAGCATCGCGAACATCTTCGGCATTTTTAAAAGTGATGATGCCGTTGAATCCCAGATGAAAACCTAATTCAACAGCGGTCTTTGCTAGATCTATTTTGGAAGTAAAGCTGTGGATCACACCTTTTCTTGAAAGTTTCGAAGCATGATTTTTTAGGATGGCAATAGTATCATCTTCAGCATCTCGAGAGTGAATGATGACTGGCATATTTGTTTCAGCTGCAATTTCAAGTTGAGTTTCAAAAGCTTTGATCTGTTTATCTCTTGGACTGTGATTGTAATGATAATCGAGACCTATTTCTCCTACCGCCAAAACTTTTTCTTCACTCATTCGACTTTTGATTTTAGTTGCAACTTCATCTGTAAATTGCTTAGCCTCGTGAGGATGAACTCCCTGTGAGCACCAGATATGATCTCGACTTCTGGCTATATCCAGAACAGTGTCAAGATTTCCTGGCTCCACAGCAATGGTGATGATCTTTTCAATTCCTTGTTGTCTGGATTTGGCGATGATGTCATCGAGAGGATCTTGCTTGAGATAGTCCAAGTGGCAATGGGTTTCGATAATGGGAGATCCGTATGTCGGTATCTCCCTTCTTTTACTACTCATTATTTCTCGTTGTCTTGAGTCCCAGCTCTCTTCACGAGGGCATCAAGAATTGGGGCAAGGCTTGGCATTGGAATCACGCCTTCAACCTTCACTCCATTTAGGAGCATGGTTGGAGTTGAACGAATTCCAAATGGCGCTGCTGCCTTGATCATTTCAACAACCTTGTCTTTGGTTGCTGCATTCTTCATACAATCAAGCACATTCTCTTTCTTTGCATAGTCTTGAATCCATTCAAGAGAAAGTGAATTTTGATTGTTGAAAATATCGTCATGAACTTTTTCAAACTTATCTGGAAGACAAGAGGCCATGTATGCTGCTTGACACGCCAGAGGGTGAAGCGGACGTTGCATTTCAGGGTTACAGTTGTGATCAAGTGGATAAAAGAAATATTGGATGTTGATCTTGCCTTGGTACTTTTTCACTATTTCGTGCACTAGTTCACTAAGCATTTTACACGCCGGACACTGAAAATCAGAAAAGATCACCATCTGAATTGGAGCTTTATCAAATTCTTCAGAAGATTTCGCCAGAAGATAAGGAGAATCCATTTTTGGTCGGCCGATATTTTGAAGACTGTCGTACTGCTTGACCATACTGTCGGCCATTTGAGTTTGAGCGAATTTTTTCCCCGAAACATAAGAGTAGGTGATCCCACTTACAATGAGAACGATGACAGCATAAATTCCGGTTACTTTAGGGGAGAGGCCAGCAAAAGTGGATTGCTTGAAGTATACGAAAAACGCTAACCAGGAAAAGATGTAGTACACAGTACACATTGGGCAAAGTCCGCCCAAGCCTACTAGAGAATAAATGAAAAGAACCAAACAACCTACGGCATTGGCCCCTAACATGAAGTAGTTGGTGCGTTCAACTGTGTCCGTCTGAAACATGTATCCAATAAGTGTAAAAATACCGACAAACAGACCAAAAAGAGAAATGGGGACACCTGCAATATTTGAGGCTCCTGACATCGTCGCCTTATTACAGTTGAAAAAACTGTTGATGTTACAAAGAGTAGATGCGCCTTCGAGACCATCGGGAAAAAGAGTATCGAAATAATGATCAGTCATATAAATAGAGACCGCGATCATTCCGATTCCTGCAAGAATCAGCAACCCGTGCCATGTTGTATTAGCATTAGAAAGTGATTTGTTTTCCGTCATATCGACTCCAGTTGAAGTTTTGAATAATTATAACTTTTCATATCTCATAAAAAAATACATTCCAGTTTCTTTCATTGGTTTTGTTTAACCGATAACTGTGGAGTTCCTGACTTTGATAGGTGCAGGCGCTGGAAGCATCGACAGGAATGTCTCCAAAAAGCTTATGGAGCTGCCTTTTCGCTTCTTGCCCTAGGTCAAAACAAAGCTGATTGTTTCGCTCAATGACAGAGGGTGAATTTTTGAAATAGTCTTTGAATTCTGGACCAACTTCATAATTATCGGCCGAAATATGGGGACCGATGAAGGCCCATTCCGGTTCAATGGAATAAACTAGTTCATGTCCTAGAATTCCATTTTCCAGCCCTTTCCAGCCCGCATGTAAAAAACATACCCCATTCTTTCCTTTCAGAAAAACAGGTAGGCAATCGGCGGTTACGATGACGAGCGGTATTTTGTAGTCCAGAGGCGCAATCATGCCATCAGCTTGAATATCATGAGGAGTCTTTTCTTTGGTTAAATCAATGACAAGGTCGGAATGGACTTGATGAACTTTTTTAAATTCAAACTCAGGTTTGGAATCGAAGACTTTATATGTTCCAAATGGCAGCTTTTTTTCAAAAGTAATATTCATTTCAACTCCCTGGCTTTTTCCAAAAGTGTCGTGAAAAGTTCAGGAGGTTCTTTCTCAAAATGAAGTTTCTCCCCGGTAATCGGGTGAACGAATCCTAAAATTTTGGCATGGAGAAAGGGATGTGGGTATTCCTTGGCAATATTAGAAAGTTCGTCAGGTAGTCTTTGAAGTTGCTGAGAGGGATTCCCATAGGTTGAGTCACAGAGTATTGGACTTTTCAAAAGGGAGGCCAAGTGAACTCTGATCTGATGAGTTCTCCCTGTTTCTAATTTCATTTCCATATGAAAGAGGCAGTCGAATTCTTCTAGAACTTTATAGTGAGTGATCGCCTCTTTCCCACCTCGAACATTGATTGCCATCTTCAATCTGTTTTGAGGATGTCTTCCGAGTGTACTGTTCAACGTACCACCAACAGGAATTTTTGATCCAATCACCAAGGCCTCGTATCGTCTTTCAATGTCATGAGTAGAGAAAAGAAGAACAAGTCCTTCATGAGTTTTTTGATCCTTTGCCACAACCATTACTCCGGATGTTCCTTTGTCGAGGCGGTGAACAATTCCCGGTCGCTTTTGGTCTCCAACACCTTTAAGGTCAGGACAGTGATGGAGGATGGCATTTACCAGCGTTCCAGTCATGTTTCCTGGAGCTGGGTGAGTCACCATTCCTGCTGGCTTGTTAACTATCACTAGATGTTCATCTTCAAAGAGAATTTCTAGCGGAATATCTTCAGCTTGTGCAGTTGAAGGAAGAGGGGGAGGAACTTGGACATTGATTTCAGTTCCTACATCAGGCATTTTTTTAAGAGTGACTTTAACTTCGCTATCGTCTTTTAAGCCAGAGATCATTCCTTTCTCAAAAAGAGATTTGAGAAAATTTCGAGAGAGGTGATCAATCTTTGCAGAAAGAAACTGATCGAGTCTCTTGAATGAAGATTTGTCTTCTTCAGAAATCACAAGAACTATGGAATCGTCGAGCGCTAGTTGGTCCTGCTGGGATTCCTCGGACATGATAGTCTCAAGCCTCACCTTTGAGTTTTTTCAAACGGAAGATATAACTGGTGGCTACCAAATCTGGATTGAGCTTGAGGCACTTGGCATATTGATAAACGAAACCTCTTACGTAGACAAGAGCAGGAAGCTTATCGATTTCTTCATCTTCAATATGGCGTAGGTAAGTTTTTGATACTTTTGTCATATCGCTTAAGCGTGGAATATCGACACCTTTGTACTCTCTGATTCTTTTGAGAAGGTCGCCAGTATACTCAGTTGCCTGTTCAATTTCAGATTCGAATTCTTCATTCTTTTCATAGTCGAGAGAGAATCTGTTCTTCGCCAGTTTCTTTGACATGTTTGAACTGGTAGTTGTATCGGCTTTTTGATTAAGAATATGTTCATCAAGTTTAACGGTGTTTCCAAAAGATCTCTCTGGTGCAGCAGATCTTACAGTTTGGTTAATACCTCTGGCGGAATCGTAAGCTTTTCTTTTGTTGGGATCAGAGATGATGGTATAGGCTTCGTCGATCAGATCGAGAATGGAGTCACATTCCTCTTTGCTCATAAGAGAATAGAGGGCAAGACTATCTTGTGAATAAGCATTTTTAGCCCTGATATATCCTTGATGAACTTCTTCAGGGGAAGCGTCAGTAGGGATTTCAAGAACCTCATAATAATTTTTTACTTTTTCACTATCCATTTCTTTCCTAGTTCAGACTCATGAGTCGGTGGACAATTCGATCGAAGTTTCCAACCAGTCCAGAGTTAGGGAATTCCATCAAGAGAGGTCTTCTCTTCTTCACACTCTGCCAAACAGTCGCGTCGTAATCGAGGTAACCAACATAATCGAGGTTAATACCAAAATATTTGCGACAGATGATTTTCATGGAAAAGCCGATATCAATATCAGCTTGAGTTCTCACTTGGTTGATAATCAACTTTGGAGAGAATTGAGTGATTTCATTTTTCAGTTTATGTCCCATCTGTGGGTTGATTTCAATAACCCTGTCAATGAGATCAGCTGGAGTTGAGTTCTGACTGATCTTAGCATTCATGGCTTGATCAATAAGAGGACCAACTTCAAGTAGGTCTTCAACTAATTTTAATTTTCTATGGTAAACCGATTTGATAAATCGATAAGTGTTTTCGATCGAAGTTGGCTCAGGAAGAGCTGTTAAAATTCCCTGATCTGCTGAGATAAAAAAGTCCAAAGTGTTGAACGTCGTACCAGCACCAAGATCAAGGAGAACGTAGTCTGCATCGAGCTCATGTAGTCTCGAGAGAATTTTTGCTTTTTGCATTTGCTTCAGGTTCGCAATACCAACATCATCCTGAGCTCCTGAGATGATACTCAAGTTTGCAATTGGAGTTTGAGTAACGAGTTCAGAAAGACTTCTCACTTTCTTTGAAAGATAGTCAGACAGAGTGCTTTCAGGAATAGGAACACCAAGGCAAGTGTGGAGATTGGCACCACCAAGATCAAGATCGATTGTGACAACTTTGAATCCCATGAGTGCAAGGCAAATAGAGAGGTTGGCCGTCACAAGACTTTTTCCAACTCCACCTTTTCCACCACCAATGGCCCATACTTTTTGGGACCGTTGAGTTCCTAAATGAGATGATATATTTGAGGGCCCGAAACCGGGGTTATCATTAATCATAGAGAAGACAATCCTTTGCTTTTCTCTTTAGGGGCAATTAGCCAAGTTACTGGAATATTATAGGAGAGATTGGGCGTCTTTGTAACCAGATTCGTATTATTGGGACGTTTGTGATGCGGCATGTAATCTTTGCCAATCTATTGGTTCCCGCGGCTTGTTGAGGTATGTTTGCCCGACTAAAATACCTTGATATTCAAAACAAAGCGGGGATGACTAAATGAACACCAATGTTTCCAACAGCTTGGAGAATACCAAATTTCACTTAAGATCCGATCTACATGTGGTCAGGAAGCTCTGGCACATCGGAACCGGTCTTGCCGGACTACTCGTCTATTTTATTTCGGGCATGAGCCACACCTTCATTGCTCAGGTATTGATGGGATTGGCAATCGTTGGATTCCTCGTTGAGTTCACCCGGATGCGCGTAAAGGCCGTGAATAAAGTCGTTATTTTCTTCATGAAACCTTTCATGAGAGAGCATGAAAAAAACAGTATGAGTGGTTTTCCATTCTACGCTTTAGGGGTGTCTCTAGCGCTCTTTTTGTTTCCTCAAAAAATCGGCGTTCTCGCTGTTATCTTTCTGGTTTTTTCTGATCCGATTTCATCATACTTTGGAATCCTTTATGGAAAGGACAAGATTCTTCCTAACAAATCACTTCAGGGAACTGTCGCTGGCTATTTGACTTGTTACTCTGTGACATTGGTCTACGCTCTATTTTACGTTGAACCTTCGGTTGAAGTTTTGGTCTTTGCCATGTTTGGTGGATTGATCGGAGCGATCAGTGAACTTCTTTCTGAATTGGTTGATGACAACCTAACAATTCCTGTTGTTTCAGGGCTAGGTCTTACGGCCTTGAATCTCTTTATTCCATTGTTTTAGTGACTGATCTTGTAATTCTTCTCAATGTCTTCGTAGTGCATGAAGGCATTGAGAACCAAGAAGTCTTCTTCGTAAGGGTTGTTTTCCCTAAGAAGTGAATTGAGAATATGAATCCTTTCTACCAGTGATCTTTTTTCCAGAAGAATTTGTCTCATCGAAACATCATTGATTAAAAACATGCATAGATAGTCTACGATATGTTTCAGAGTTGTGAGGTTCTGATAAAAACCTTCTCGCTCAACTGAGTTGGTGACATTTTCCATAAGCCAGCTATCCAATATTGTCGAAAGCCTCTCAACCATTCCTGTATTAAGAATGGCATCATTGTCACTATCAGGCATATCGCGAGCTTCAAAAATCAGATAGGGAAGGTTTTGATGTATTCCCATAAGTTCAACTCTCTTCACTCCCTTCATCAAAATTTTAAGTGTCCCCTCCTCGAAAGGTTCCACGATGACAGGAATGCCAACTGAGCAAATCATACGAGGTGTGTATCTAGTTTTGTCTTGATTGAACCCATCCAAAGGTTCGGCGAGTGATATTCCCACTAATTGTTCATTGGCCGCTGCCTCTTCAATCATCTTGATGTAGGAGGGCTCCATGATATAAACAGGCAAAACTGTGTTTGGGTAGAAAACGACATTGGGTATGGGAAGAATAGGAATCAGATAATTTTTCGCCATAAACTATTTTAACGCCTCTTTGACACGTCACTCCTATAAAGATTTGATATCGTGATTCCAGTGGGTTAGAGTCTTGGAAACTGCGAATGATAGGAAAAACATTTAAAAAATGTGACCATAATATGTGCTAGTTCAAAAGGAAGGTCTGTGGCACTGGAAAACTTTGAAATTCTTAGTCCTTTTATCGTTCGAAAAATTTGGGGCGGGCAAAGACTGGCTCAACTCAAATCGTTGAATGAGACGGGACAAGATTTACCAATCGGAGAGACTTGGGAAGTTTCACGATTGGCCGAAGGACCATCTGGTCTTGGAAACAGTGATCTTCATTCTGAAGTGAGTGAAGAGGAACTTCCGTATTTGATCAAGTTCATAGATACCAGTGACAATCTTTCTGTTCAAGTTCACCCTCACGATGAGTACGCCAAACAGGTCGAAAATAGTGTGGGAAAAACTGAGTGTTGGTTGATTTTGGACGCAGAACCGGGAGCTGGAATTTATCTTGGTTTCAAGCCTGGAATCACAAAAAAAGAATTTGAAACAGCTGTGGCAAAGTGTGAAGACGTCAGCCGCTATTTGATCTTTCATCAAGTTCAAAGAGGTGACTTTTTCTTCGTACCCGCTGGATCAATTCATGCAATCGGAAAAGGTGTCACGCTTATAGAGGTTCAACAGTCTTCTGGAATCACTTACAGAGTTTGGGACTGGAATAGAGTTGATTCAGAGGGAAAATCTAGAGAGCTTCATATCGACAAAGCGATGGATGTTTCAAGATTTGAGTCCGACTTCAACGATGCTTCTACATTCAATATTCAAAAAGGACTTCTATCAAATTCGGGAACCAGGCACGTGATATCTCATCCTGACTTCAATGTGTGGATTGTTTCTGGTGATTGGGAGCCAGAGAAAATTCAAACAACTGAAAGGCTGATTGCAATTATCTCATTGGATGGGGAAGTTGAGGTTGATAATCAACGAATGCAACCTTACCAAGCCATGCTTGGGAAAAAGCTCCCTGATGTGTTAAAATCCAGTAAGAGTTTATTGATAGTGACTTGAGACCAAGGAGCGGTCTTGAAGAAATTTTTTCTTCTTATTCTTTTATTTTTTCTTAATTCATGTCAGGAATATTCCCAGTTCAATGAAGTGAATGGGACGATTACAATACTTCCAACAGAATCAAAGATTGAAGATATTCAGATTGTTAAATGGAGAGTCGGTCCAAGAAGAAAGCAATTGGTTTCAAAAGGGATTGAGATCCGTATGAAATTTCCCATACTTTCTAGCGAAAGTTTGGAGCATTTGATTGAGAAGTCCAATGTGAATGCCTGGTTGGTGACCATCAGAAGAAACAATCTAGTCCGAGAAGAAGTGATGGAGAGGGCGTTTATTCCTCTCGTTATCCCTGGAACTGATAAGTCACGATACAAGGCCCGGATCCGACAAATGAAAAATGGCTACGTCAGAGTATTCTATGCCGACGCAGCTGTTAGTCATCGCTTTGCAGACTTTTCGTGCCCGGCTTTCAAGCACAACAAATTGATCACTTCTGTTCAAATTGAAGAGATCGCCCCTCAAAATTCACCCATTATTTTGAGCCCTCACCGTAAGGATAAAATTTTAGCCAAGGTAAATGAATTCAGTTATCAGCCGGAGCCAGTAAATGGAGAGAAATCCCTTGAAGGACGTTACTCTATTGAAATAGCCCTTTATAACAGTAAAACAAAAACAGTACTCAGTAACTCCTATCGCTATGCTCAATACGCAGTAGTTGAAAATGAAAAAGAAGTGCCCATTACTGGATGTGAAAACTTCGAGATCCCCGACATAAAAGAAGGGGGAGGAATAAAAGATTTCAAATTTGGAAGATAGCCAATAAAAAAAGCCCGCAAAATGCGGGCTTTCTTATTTTTTAATCTCTTTTTTAATTACATAGTTTCACATGAGAGTGGGTACGTGATTTCGTGACCTTCTC
>SBGE01000181.1 GCA_006226755.1 Deltaproteobacteria bacterium
TAGAGAAATTACTTTTTTGTCCCCAACGATCTATGGCCCTAACTCTGAACAAATAGCTGTCAACTAAGTCTTCACTCCAATCATAATAGTTTATTTCACTAGTAAATGTTCTATAAATTCTTTCTTTTTCTCTATTTGTATAGACTTCTACCTCGTACATAGAAGCAGCTTCTACACTACCCCACGTAAATCGATATGACTCAACATCATGTGAAATTAGTACCAAATCTTGAGCCTTTGGAATACTAGGTACACCTGGTGGAGGTGGGGGTTTTACAAAGAATGCCCCCTTTTTTGTTCCGACCCTCCAAAAGTATTTACCAATTTCTTCCAATCCTATTTGAATTTGTAACTCTTCGCTGGAGGCAATAATTTTCTTTTTGACTAACATAGGCTTAAAGTCTGAATACCTAGAAACTTCCAAATCGAAATCTTCATCAAACTCTGTAAATAAAAAATTGACAAGAAATTTGCCTTCTCGAAAATCGATCGAGTCGCTTCTCAGATCGACCTTACCATTTTGTTTTATGCTATTTAATGCCTCATTATTTTCTGAACCAAGACCAGAATCTATGACATTATGAATTTTTTTTACTACAGGGAATTTATACTTCTTTAGTTTTCTAGTTTCAGATTTATTGATTTTTTTCGAATCAACGACAGCAGACTCATCTTCCTTTAGTAAAACTGATTTTTTTGAAACCAAATCGACGATCTTTGCCTCTCCACTAATCATGTCTACTCTGAGTTTCTTATCCAACTCAAACACTGCTGCTCCTGAGGTTTTAGAGCGAAGGGATATTTTCTCACTACCCGAACGAATATTAATATTTTTCTCACTATCAGGAACTGTAATTTTTATCGCTCCGAAATTAATTTTCACATCAACTTCTTGCTTATTTTGGCTAATTTCTAAAAGTGTATTTGGAGACAATTCAATAGCGACACCATCTAGATATTTTATTCTTGCCTGGGAATTATCCGATGTGAAAACGTAGTCTCCCTCCCGAAGCATTCGTAAAGAATCCGCAACTATCCATGCTAAATTTCCAACCTCCTTAAGCCTAAGAACATTCGTTATGCTAACGACTTGAGCGATCGGAGTGCTATTTCTATCTGAATACAAAACCACAGGACGAAATACTCCATATAATCCAAAAGATACAAACAATATGGCCAAAGAATAAAAAAGCTTGTCTGAAATGGATTCTCTAAACATAAGGAACCTTTATTATAAAACTTGTTCCCTTATCTTGACTTGAAATAACCTGAATTTTCCCTTTCAACCTCTGCACTTCTTTTTTGACTGCGTAAAGGCCAACCCCGCGTCCAGAAATGTCTGTCGACAACCCTTTTGTAGAGAAATCTTTATCAAATATATGTTGTATGATTTCAGAATTAGTTTTGCTGGCTACATCGACATCATTATTTTTCTTTTTCAATCTTTTTCGAATCTTTTCATAATCTATCCCTCTTCCATCATCGGATAACTTAACGACTAATTCTTTTTCTATTCTGCTTACTTCAACACTTATCTTACCCTCAATACTTTTATTCTTTTTCTCACGCTCATAAGGTTCCTCGATTCCATGATCAACCATATTTCTAAATACATGTGAAAAAGAGTTAAATAGAGATTCATAATGTGTAGGATGAATACGAGTTGCCTCCCCAACAAACTCGAGAGGACGCAACTCCTTTCCTAGCATCATTCCTAGTTCTGCCACCATATTAAAATAAGCTCGCAATAGAGTTTTTACTTCAATTCGAAAAATATAGAGATCAAAAGCTTTAATTATTCCATTTCGGTTTTCAGTTCCAAGCTTTTCGCGAACAATATTTATATGATCAAGTCTTTTTTCAAATCTTCTTACTCCATCTACAATCTGCTCTCCGACGAATCCTTTTATTCGTTTTTTGAGAGAAACAATTTCATTATCAATAAAGTCTTTCAAATATGACAAATCTTCCCGAATATTCTTTCCATATTCCTCATCTTCAAGATCTTGATACTTTTCTTCTATACCATCTATTTTTTTGTAAATATCACCCAAGTAATAAACACCAGCAGATCCTTTAATTGAATGTAGCAAAGGCTTAACCTCTGAAGCACTAATCTTCTCACTCCCACTTGCCATCTTTGCTAAATGGTTATTCATTGCCTCTAAGTCGTTTAAAAAAGATATGAATTGCTCTTTATTTTCTAGTATATTAATTACTCTTTGTGTTTCTTCTTTTTCTGCTTCTAATTTTCTTTTGGTCGTAATTTCCCGTGTGGTATCCGTAGCAACAACGACAATATTTTTAACTTTTTTATCATCCCCCCTCATTGGGAAATACTTCAGAGAAATATACTTAAATTTTTCATCTCCGACACTGCCACTTACAACGCTATCCGGTCCAAGTTCTGCAATGGATTCGAATGGAATAAGCTCTTGAAAAAGATTATCCTTCCACCTATCGAAAGCCATTCTTTTCTTTTCTTCGTGTATATTTACGATATCTAGAAAATGTCTCCCGCCAGGAGCGATATCAAAATGTTGCTCACAAACTTTTGTGTAGACAGGGTTGCAAACAAATTGCTGATCGAAAACCATTAGACCTTGGTCAAAGCTGTTGATCATTGCATCTAGATAGCTATGTGCATCTCTCAATTCTCTTGTTCTTTGATCGACGAGCTTTTCTAAATTTTTATTCATATAATCGAGTTGCTGATTGGCATATATAAGATCTTCAATTGTCTCTTTGATTTTTACACTCATCTGATTAAATGAATTTGCAAGGCTTTTAACTTCTCCCCCCGTTGAGATTTCTACCGTGATTCCGTACTCCCCTTTCGAAATACTTTCTGCGTTTGATGCGAGTATTCCAATTGGGTTTGCAATTGATGAACTAAGGTAAACCCCAAGAGCAATGGCTAAACCAAAAAGAATTGCCCCCACCCCAAGAAATCTTTCAATCAAAAATCTAAATGCAATGAAGGCTTTATTCTTTGAAATAACTGAGGCGATATTAATATCGTAATGTGGAATTTTAACAAAAGAATATAAATAGTCCCCGCTATCTGATACTTTTGAAGCTGATATTTGTTCCGTATTTAATACTTCTTGTAAAATTTCTTTACGAAGATCATGCTTGTTGCCAAAAAACACACCTTTTGAATCAAACAAGTACCCCTCGAAATCTGGACTATTTGAAAGAGAGTCTACAATTTTTGCCATTGAGACAAGATAATAGAAATCTTCATTCGTCAGCGTGTTTTTTATAAAGATTCCGATTGCTGGAACTCCAGCTTCTTTACTAATATTTTTTATTTCGATACTTTTACCTGTTGTTTGAATAGATTCTATAATCTTAAATAGCGTCTCTCTCTCAACTCCATATAAGTCTTTCAACTTAGGATTGAAAACTTCCCTTTTATCCTCTGCTTTTTTATGTACAAACATCAGAAATTCGCTCTTAAGGCCTAATAAAGATTCATCAAGCTTCACTCCATTTGCACTTAATCTTGAAAAGATTTGAGCGTTGTAAGTTGCAACTTGAATTAAATTTTCTACTTCTTTTGAGACTAGTGACGCTGTTTGATGTGAGCTTTCAAAAATATATGAAGTCTTATCTTCTTTAAACAAATTGAGCGCAAAATAGAGATAGGCACCAAGTGAAACCACCAAAATAATGAGTATTGTAAATATAAACTTAACTTTTATGCTCAAGAAAAGACTCTCTTACAATTTCAATATGTTAAAATTTTATCACTCTAAGACTTGTGATATAATGGAGCAGAAATTTCTGAGTATATTCACTAAAGATAAACTAGGAAAAAATGATGAACTCTAGGCCTACAGAACCCCAGCGTATGACAACATTTTTAGTGATCGATGATATGGAGAACATAAGGGCACAAATGCGAAGAAACCTCAAGAAACTTGGCTATGAGGGTAAAAGAATTCAAGCAGAGAATGGAGTACAAGCTATCGAAATTATGCAAGAGTTCAGGGATCACCGTGACGAAGTCGAATTTATAATATGTGATATTGATATGCCTGAAATGAATGGTATCGAATTTCTTAAATGGACTAGAAAAGACGACTATTATTCAAAAATTCCGTTCCTAATGGTTACTACTTTGAGTGAAGTAGACAATATTTGTGAGGCGATTGAAGCTGGAGCTGATGAATATATTGTAAAACCTTGGACTCTTGAAATGTTGCAAGAAAGGATACTCACCTGCTGGCAAAAATGTAACAAGAGGCTTGAGACCTAGTTATTTATTCCAATCGAATAAAAAAAAAATCCAAAAATATTAAGAATCTT
>SBGE01000274.1 GCA_006226755.1 Deltaproteobacteria bacterium
AGGAATCAAGAGACAAGCTTGAAAGATTACTTGCTGTTAATGGTTCAAGAACGACTGATGACTTTCACAGAGACCTAGGCAAGATCATGTGGGAATACGTTGGAATGGCCAGAAATGAAGAAGGTCTTAAAAAGGCCATCTCTGAGATCCAAACTCTTAGAGAACAATTCTGGAAAGACGTTAAAGTTACAGGAAATAACACCAACATCAACACTGAACTTGAGAAGGCAAACCGTGTAGCGGACTTCTTGGAGCTTGGAGAATTGATGGCAAGAGATGCTCTTGAAAGAAGAGAATCTTGTGGTGGTCACTTTAGAGAAGAATCTCAGACTGATGAGAACGAAGCCAAAAGAGATGATGACAATTTTGCTCACGTAGCGGCCTGGGAATGGCAAGGTGACAACACCCCACAACTCAGACACGTCGAAGAACTCACTTTTGAAAACGTTGCTCTCACTCAGAGATCTTACAAATAAGGGGTAATGACATGGGAAATAATACTCAATCCATGAACATACATTTGAAAGTCTGGAGACAAAAAGATCGTCTGGACAAAGGACATATGGAAGATCACAAGATGGACAACGTCTCACCAGACATGTCTTTCCTTGAAATGCTTGATGTTCTCAATGAAAAATTAGTGAGAGAAGGTAAAGATGCAATCGCTTTCGATCACGACTGTCGTGAAGGTATCTGTGGCATGTGCTCGTTGATGATCAACGGTCAAGCACACGGTCCTGAGTCCGAAACAACAACCTGTCAGCTTCACATGAGAAAGTTTAAAAATGGTGACACCATTGTAGTTGAACCCTGGCGTGCCAGAGCTTTCCCAGTAGAAAAAGATCTTATGGTCGATAGATCGGCCTTCGATGAAATTATTGCTGCAGGAGGATTTGTTTCAGTCAACACTGGTAACGCTCAAGATGCCAACTGTCTTCCTATCTCAAAGGAAAATGCTGACCTAGCAATGGATGCTGCTGCCTGTATTGGCTGTGGAGCTTGCGTAGCCAGTTGTAAAAACGCATCGGCGATGCTTTTTGTGTCTGCTAAAGTTAGCCAGCTTGCACTTCTTCCACAAGGTCAAGTTGAAGCTGAAGAAAGAGTTCAGGCCATGGTTAACAAAATGGATGAACTTGGATTTGGTAACTGTACCAATGAAGCTGAGTGTGAGGCCTCTTGTCCAAAAGGAATCAATATTTCAAATATTGCCCGAATGAACAGAGACTTCCTAAAAGCTTCAGTCATCGCAAAAAAATAAAACCTTATAAAAAGTTAGAAAAAAGAAAGGGACCTTACGGGGTCCCTTTTTTATTTGATCTTTTTTAGCTCAAGACATGAAGATTCATTACCATTTTGGCAGTCCTTCCACATGGCTTCGGCCATTCTCTTTGCATGACGATCTGAGGCCGCCATATACCTATAATTAAAACAACTTTTAAGATCATTCATCTCACAAGCTTTTAGATATAGACCTTGAGCTCTTCCTACTTGCTTGTTTCTTGCGGAAAGATCAGCAAGTATTGTACAAGAAGCGGCATGTCCGACATCACAATTTTTTTGAAGCCTAGCGTCTGCTAAGTCACTTTTACCGTCATCAATTTCTTTAAGTGCAGCTTTATGACAGGCCTCTTTGTCACCATTATCACATTGCTCGATATTGAACTTGTATTGTTTTTCAATCAAAACATACTCACAAGAATCCTTATAATTTTTGGCACAAGAGATTTCAAAAAGCTTCATCGCTTCATCAACGTTCCCTTTAAAATAAGCATCTTTGGCCATGACATAACATCCGATATGATGCCCCTTTTGACAGGCCTTGGGATGAAACTGCTCAATATCTTTTTGTGTTTTAGTTCCTTTTTTGATTTCTGCGTTCAGAACTTTGTAGCAATCATCCATGCTACCAGCTTCACAAGCCGATTTCATTTGTTCCATTTTCAAGGCAGCTTTCTCAGCATAGACGCTTTTTGCATGTCGTTTTTTTCCTTGAATCACATCCATCAACCCGATATTCAAGCAGGCCATGTTATCACCTTCTTTACAGGCCTTTTCCAATTTTTCATTTTGATAATAACTTGTGACAAATGTTCCAATCAGTACCAACAAGATAACAGAAAATGCAGATTTCCAATGACGTTTGATAAATCCCAAGAAATCAAAGGGTGGTGGGATAATTTCTCTGAAAGACTTATAACGTCCTTCTTCGAGCTTAAGTCCTCTATCATCACTTCCTTGAGTTGAAAGAAAAGTCATGATTCCTTCTTTCATAGAGGTCTCTAAATTCTCAGATTGAAAAACGACTTCTATGGCCTCATCGACAAACCCTTTAGGAACATCATTATCAAATCTAACCATTCTTGAACGTTTAAACTGCATGGCATCTTTTATGTGCTCATCTGGGTCTACCAAACCGTAACGCATACTTCGATCAATTCCACCTTCAAGATGTCTTTCACCGATAGTGACTTCGAAATGAAGAATTTTATTTTCTGTGAAGATGATGAAAAGATCACCTTTGTCTCCACGGTACCAAAGTGTTTGCTCTGACTCATCTGCCTTGAGATTTTTAGGATCGATTTCATTTATTTTCATGTATATCATTCTAAACCCACTCAGATTCCACTAAAAGCCTTATTCGCAATGCTACGCACAACGCCTTGATTAACTAAACTATCCGAGTCAAGATTAGGCATGCAAATATACTCTGAATCCATATTGGCCTTTCTTTCAAAAGTCAGACGTGAAGCCAGAAAAATCATGCGAGATGAAATGCATCTCGAAGTTCGTACCAAGCGCGTTCTCTACAAAGGCTATCTGTTCCCCATCAATTTCGTAATGTTTGAATCCCCTTCTAAGTGGGGTTGGTTTGATTCCCATGCATGGCAGATTGGTTTAAATAAGTCTCTTATCTATCAGGCCAAGCAAAAGGTTTGGAAAGATATTCTAAGACATGAATTGGCACATTTTTTTCAATTTATGAGTACTGGAACACTTAGCGGACATGATCAGAACTTTCGAGAAATATGCGAAAGTTTTGGATGGGGAGATTCCGTTTTCAAGGCCAAATCTCATCTTGAAACTGAAAACTTGAAAATTGAAGGTGATCTCAAAACAGAGGCGTTGCTTAGCAAAGTACAAAAACTGCTTTCATTGGCCGATAGTTCTAACTCTCATGAATCAGAATTGGCGACAATCAAGGCCAATCAATTGATTGTGAAACACAATCTTCAAAATATTCAAAACCAATCAGAGGAAGCCTGTCTTCTACGGGTCTGCGAGGCGGCTAGAAACAATTCTAAACTTCAGGCCATCTATGATATTTTGACGACATTCATGGTCCAACCAGTTTTCAATCACGGCAAAAAGGGAATCTATCTCGAAGTTATCGGCTCAAAAACTAATGTCAAAATTGCAGATTACGTTGCTTCTTTCTTGGAAGACGAACTCGAACAACTTTGGAAGAAAACAAGAATCACAAATTCTGACCTCAAAGGGGCCAAGGCAAGAAATTCATTTTTTAGAGGAGTCGCCAAAGGCTATCTTGAAAAACATAAAGCTATAACTTTAGAGACAGTTTCTGGAAAAGATTTGATTCTTCTTAACAGACAACTCCAAACGCAAGTCAATATGGTCTATGGAAGACTGGGTACAGGACGAAGTTCACAATCATCAACTGACACTCGCTCTGAAAACCTTGGCAAGAAGGCAGGATCTTTATTAAATATCAGAAGAGGATTAAACTCTTCTGAAAGTAAAACTCATCTTCTTGGACAATAGGAGAAAACCATGGCAATGACGGCCAAGCAATTAGAAGAGGCGTTTAGAAAATCATCAAAATTCGATCAACTCTTAGGGATGTCATTTGAAGTGATCAAACCTGGTGAAGTTATCTATAAGATGAAGGTTACAAAAGATCACCTTTCATCACCTGATACTTGTCACGGAGGCGCTATTGCGGCCATGATGGATGCAGTTCTTGGTTTACCGGTTCTTTCTCAAGCTGTGGAAGAAGGAAAACTATGTGCGACAGTGGAATTCAAAATAAACTACATCGCCCCTGCTAAAATTGGTGATGAATTGATTGGAACTAACACTATCGACTTCAAAGGAAAGAGTTTGGTAGTGAGTTCTGGACAAATCAAAAATGAAAAGACCGGTGCTCTACTCGCCAAAGGTCTTGGAACCTTCAATCTCTATCCGGCCGAAAAAGTGACCAGTTTTCTTGGCACTGAAAATGAAGTCGATCACGACTAAACTCTCGAAATAACATTTCTCACACTCTTTTAGTCAAGTTCTGAATGAAATTGACCGATACTCATAGGAGGAGTGAGAATTTGAAAACAGTGTTGAAGCGAAAGACGTGGTTGTTCCTGTGTCTCATCGTGATCGTTCCTATTCAAGTGTTGTTTGCCAAACCTACTGGTTGGATAGACCTAGGTCGCGCCAAAGTATCATTCGATCTCCCAAAATCCTGGAAAAAATTTGAAAAAGTCATGGGATTTCCCCTTCTCTTCACTAGTCCTCAAGTAAAAGGGGCAAGAATCACAGTCAGCGTAACTCCTTCAGATGTGAAAAACTTTGGGTTTAAAGACACTGATTTTTCTAATAATGAAATAACTTTTAAAGAGGATGCTCTTCGCTGGCTTGGATCAAAAGAAGGAAAAGTCAGAGAGTTTTTCCCATATAAAAAAGAAGAATGGTCAAAAGAGACGATCGCTCATGTTTATGGTTGGAAATATGATCTCGGAGGAACAACATTTATTGAAAGATCCATGTATGTCCTCTGTCAAAAACAGGTCTTCCATATTAAGACCATGTATAAAGAAAAATTCAATGCAAAAGATCAACCAAAAATAGATAAACTTTTAAAGAGTTTCAAATGCCAACCAGGAGCTAATCTATGAAAAGCTTTTTGGTTTGGTTACTAAGTTTTACTCTCCTTACCTCTGGAATGATTTTTCCTAACAACTCATACGCTGAAGGCGATGAAACTGTCGTCGATGAAAGTGTTTTTGATATTCCAACAGAAGAGGGAGATCGTGCTGTTGAAGAAATGATGGCCGTGGTTATTCCTCTTTGTAAGGATGAAAAAGGTCACTGGAAAGATGAAGTCATCAAACTTCCTCTAAATGATGAAGACTTTAATTGTTCTTCACTTCGAAAGATGGAATTCGACATGCTCGTCGAACAAGATAATCCTGAATCTGAAAAAAGAGCTCTTCTGTGTGCCACACGAGATCTTGATGTTCAAGGAAGACTTGAGTTTGCAAGAACTCTTGAAAGTCTAGATGCTCTTCAACTTCCACTTGAAGAACATTTTAATTGCCCAGGAAAAAAAGAAAGCATGAGTGATTGTGTAAAGGACATCACTTGTAATGCTATTAACATGGTTCTTGATCAAGCAACTTTAGGCGTCGCCTCATGGATTGCAGAAAAGTTAACCGAGCAAAGAGGAATTTGTCCAACAACAACACAATCTAATTGTTTTGATGAACTCGTATATGGAGTTGTCAAAAACATTGTTTCTAATATTGAAGGACTTCTCAGCCTAGGGAAAATGGCCTTAGACGGAATAGTTAGCGGAGCAAAAAAAGGCTACAATGCTGTCAAAAACTGGATCTGGGGAGTTGAAGAACCTACAAGAAATCAACACCATGTTCTTCAAGAAGAATCAGATAAAGGAATTATCGAATGGGTTGAGGATGCGGCAAAAAAAGTTAAAGAAACTGTCATGGGATTCTTTAGTGCTATGGGAACCATGATCGATGAAGGTATTAAAGACAATTTTGGATGTGCAGAAAGAACCGAATCTCGATATGCTGCTATTTACGGGGGCACCCCTCGATGTAAAGAACCAGTTGTTAGCTGGGGATGCGCCACTTGCTCTCAACGAATGAATATGAGTTGTGGAATCGTTGGATATGTCGGTGGTGAAATAGTAACCGCCTATCTTACCGGTGGTGCACTTTCAATGATCAAGGCGGGAGCCAAAGCTGGTGCGGCCTCTAAATTAGCTCAAGGGATCGCAAAAACAAAATCTTTTCAAACCCTAGCAAAAGGTATGTCTTATGCCGCGAAACCTGTTGGGGCCACTGGAAAAGCACTAGTTGGAGTACTTCGTTTCTCGGCCAAATCAGCCGTCTCAATTATGAAGTTTGGAAGAAAATGGGCCTTAAAAATTGGTGGTCGCTTCCTTCCAATTTCAAATGCTTCAAAAGTAAAAATTCTAAGAATGATGGTTAAAGGTAAAAATCTCGCCAAGAAACCATTTTCTGCCTACATGAATGCGATGGAGCGGGCCTTCGCTGCAGGATACAATGGAGCTGATGGTGTTCGTTATCTTCTAAGAGCAAGAAAACTTGCTTCAACAGGATCATCCACAAGGGCCGGTGCTGAACTTTTGGATTATGCGACTGATTCCGTGAAGTATAACCAACTCAAAGGAAAGTTGACTCAAAGTAATGATGAGTTCAATAAGCTTTTGCTTGAATACAACAAAACGATCAAGAGTATTAAAGATCTAGGACCAGATGAAGCGGCCAGGATCGCTCGCGAGCAAATCAAACGACTCAATCAGATCAAGGCCGAACAAAAGCTTTTGATAGCTGACTTGGGTACTGAGAAGAAAAAGATTGAGGCCGCAGTAGTTGCTGCAACCAATAATGTAACAGATAGTGGTAATGTCTCTCTAACCGCTAACAGAGTAACAAATGTAGATGGTCCAGTCGTCAATGGAAGTGGAAATACAGTTCGAAGAACAACTCAAACCACTGATGGAGTGGCCCCAAGACTTGTGGACAATGTTCCACTTGGTGCGGGAAATCTAACTGATGATGCGGCTAGAACTTTCAAGGCCGGTGATCATGTTGACCTCTATTACAAATCTGGAAATAACACAAAATCGGCCATCATTGTTGGTGAAACAGACAAGCAATTGATTGTTCGCTATGCTGGAGAAGGTCCGGATGTCACTCATCGTATCAATAAAGTCTATCTGGATATGAAAAAGACTTTCAGATACAACAATACTGGACTTGTTGCTGATGATGTCATTATTCCTTATAAACCGACAACTGACGCAATCTCATCGGCTAACCGTCAAGGAGCTCTAGGAGATGTCGTAAGACTAAAATACAACAACTCAGCAAATGGAATGGACGGCTTCATTACAGGTAGAATCGCCAAAGAAACTGATGACACCATTTGGATTGTTAATGCCAGTAATCCAGAGCCAGGGAGAAGAATCAGGAAAGTTAATCTGGAACTTACTCGTACCAGAAACTTTTTCGATACTAGACATTTAAATGTTACAAGAAACCTTCAACCAGAAGATGCCATTGCTTTTACTGTCAACGGGAAACCTATCTCAGGAGAAGTTGTCAGACTCAATCAAAAATCAATCAGAGTGAAAGACAAGCTTGGCAATATCAAGACTTATGAACTCAGAAAAATTGATCTAGGTTCAATAAGCTCTTCTGCAATTGATACTGCTACAGGAGCGAGAATTGGGGCAACTACTGCAACCAGTCTCGATGTCTTGGATGATGTTGGTCAAGCTGCAACTCTTACACCGGCCTTAAAGGCAAAATACTCTGCCTTGAACGAACACATCAAACCTTTGGTTGGTAAGGCCCAAGAAGTGGTTTTAGATATCAAAGGAAAAGCTCAGCAACTTGGAAAAATTTTGGATCAAGGAACTGATTATGTCGTTCTTAGAACAGCAGCTGGTGACAAAGTCATTAAATATGCAGACATCTTGAAACTTACTGTTCCAGCGAGGCTCATTCTAGCTCTTGATGGTGAAAAGCCGGTTCTAACGAATCTCGCTCCGACTGTAAAAGAGGACAGAACAGACGTCCCTCTTCCACCTACAACAACTGGACCTGTTTATGACCTTACAGTTACTCATAGTAAAGACGGAGACAGTTTAAAATGTGTTGCCGTTGTAACCAAAGATAGCGCAGTCATAGATCCTGCCCTTGAGGCCAATAAAGAAACTCTCAAGTGGAGTGGAAATGACAGATGTCTTAATAAATTGGAATGCGATGGAAAAATCTCAGAGGGCTTCAATAATATTGACGTTGTTCTTGAGATTCCTGGTGATACACCGAAAACAATCACCAAAAAATGTTCTGACCAAATCTCAACTCCACCAGTTGGAGATGGGAAAGTATACAAACTGAATCTAGAAGAACCAAAATTTGATGGAACAACACTTTCTTGTAAAGTTGCTCCTACCGTTGATGGAGAAGCTATCAGTTTTGAAAATCAAGAAGTCTATAAAGTGACTTGGAGTGATGCTACCTGTAGTGGACTTTCATGTGAAGGCACTCCAAGCAGCGGCTTCAAAGATGTAAAAATCAATCTTTTGGTCAACGGTGAGAGCAAAGATGAAGTCGTTTGTAATCCTCCAGCGGCTCCAAGTGAAGAAAAGTGGACCATCGCGGTTAAGAGTTCTGCGACTAGTAATGGTGTACTATTCTGTCAATTTGTGACGAAAAAAGGTGCCGCTGAATTATCTCTACCTGATCTTGACAAGATGAAAGTTGAGTTCAGTAAGCCTGAAAAATGTAAACCTGAAGAATTATCTTGTACAAGTGCTCTTACAGAACTCGGTGATGATAAAAAGTTTACAGCCACTCTCAAAATTGAAGGTGAAGATGATGTCAGCGTTGACTGTAAAGATGAATCATCACCATCTTCAGATGATGATGGTCCAGACTTCGAAATCGATGCCAAGTATACTTATGATAAAGAGAATAAGAAACATAAGTGTAAAGTAGAGCTCTCTGTTGATAATGTTGAATTGAGCGCAAGCAATATATCTGAAAAAGGATACAAACTGGTATGGAGTAACGATTCTTGTTCTCAAGACAAGTTCTCTTGTTCTCTTGATCGAAAAGACGATGAGAAAGATTTCAATAGTATTGAAATAAAAGTCTATTCCAAAGATGACAGTGAAGAGTCAAAAGTCTTGGCCGAAACAACTTGTGAGAACCAAGATTCTGAAGACATCTATCGAACTGATGATCCGGAAGAGGATAATAATAGACCAAGAAATGGTGGTCCGTGGCATAACTACGAAGATGGTGTGCCTATCATTCCGCCGCAACCAACAATGTTGCCACCACCGATGACTTACTTTCACGCGAATTTTAATTAATTCAAATCAGACTTGCTTTTTCTCAGCACCATGAATGACTTTGTGCTGCTGAGCGATCACTCTGAAAAGAGCTCCGCTTTCTTCATTCCACTGAATGATCTTTTTGAAACGTTCAAATGGAAGAAGTTCACCTAGATTGAAGGCCGGAGTCAAAACCCAAGGAAAATCGAAATCTCCCAATTGTTCTGCTGCTCTCAAGACATAGCGAAAATCATCTTCGTTTTCAATCACTGACTTGATTTGAAATCTCCCTTGATACTGCTCAGCCAATTGCTTGATATTCTCAAGAGGAGTCTTCACACCAGTAGAAGGAGTTTTGTAATCGAAGGAGATAAAATCAATGGCATCAAAAACTTCATGAACCAATCGAGCACCAGAGGCCTCAAGGTTGATGAAATAACGACGGGCCTTAAGCTCACGTACAAGTTTTTTCACCATTGGGACATGTTTCGGATGAAGCGGATCTCCACCAGTTATGGAAACTCTTCTGATCCTTCCCTTGTTGGCCTTTTCATGGACATCAACAAGAACTTTCTCCATTGTCATCCCAAGTAGATCTTCAAATTCCCAGGTATCTGTAGAATCACAATTCACACAGCCAATATTACAACCTTGAAAACGCACGAATACTTGTGGAGTTCCCACGTGGATTCCCTCGCCTTCAGTTGCACGGTAAATGGAGTTCAGCATTAGTTTTTCCATTGAAGGCGTTGTGTATCACAGAATTTCAATGATTAACAGCAGTTGGAGAACTTTTTATGCACCCTGATAAGCGTAATTCCCGCCACTTACAAATTAGTCTCCAACATCGTATAATGCCTTCATGGACGTGGAGAAGACATATGACCACATTATAGAAAAACTGAAAGAGGACAAACGTCCTCTGCTCAGACTTTCCAATGACGAAGTCCAGGACCTCTTCAATTACTGGATGGCCGTTTTGAAAGAACCAGAAGAAGTTCGTCATCAGAATTTAATGAAAATTCTGTGCATCCTCGATCACTCTCAAGCTTTGTCTGATCCACTTCTTCCGCTTTTTGTGGCCACGCTAAAAACGGTCGAACATAGTCAGATCAGAATTTTCACTTTGAGTGCATCTATCAAACATGTGATCGAACATTGGTTCAGACAAGGAAATCCTCTGCCTGAACTTTTTATTGAAACCATCAAAGAGTTAATTGAAACCAACAAAGATCCAGAAGTTCTCGAGTGGCTTCTTAGAACAGTGGAAACTTGTGGTGGTCAGAGTTTCAAATTTAAGGACGTCATTCTTAGGAATCGTCCGGGTATGCTCTCACTTCTTAACAAGCACAATCGAAATTCAATTGAGTTGATTGATTTGATGTTAAAGAGGTGGCCGAATGTCTAAGGATAAAAAATTTGATCCACAAAACCTCTATGAAAAACTTATGAAGTCTACTAATGCAGCTGAGCTTCCTCATTTTCAAAGAGGGCCTTCGGAAGAGATAAAAGTTGATATCACACCAGATAAGTCTGTTGCTCCCGCGATGTTTATACCCGACCCTCTCCGTCCCGGTTGTTATAAAGCACATCCCACGACGATTGCCGCGATGAGAAAAGACATCTTCGTCGGCGGAGCTGAAATGTTTGAAGATCTCGAAGTTCTGTATACTTGCGAAGGATGTGGCGAAGTGCTCGATTTACAGTTTTGGAGCTTTTGTCCCTACTGCGAAGCAAAACCTCGTTATAAATAATTAATATCACGTAAAAAGTAACTCTTTGTAAGATTAATCACCCTTTACGGGATGACGAACCCCCAAGTATCTTTCTTTAAGCACTTTTTAAGTACTACAGGGATTCGTTCCAGATGTAAGAAAGGATATCTAACATCGGGAACACAAGGGAACGATCAAGAAAATAAGCTCCAAACTATATTTTTTTGATCAATTATAGGGACTAGAACACACTTAACAGGAGAGCGTCTTATGCCAAGAAGAGCTAAGAAGAACGAAGTCGCGTTTTTGAACAAGACACAAATTAAAGAACTCAAGAAACTCCTTCTCGAAGATCAACAAAAGATCATCAACACACAAAACGAAAAAGACAATTCATTCTATTCACTCAATAAGGACGACATGCCTGATCCAGTAGATGAAGCATCTGCAAACATCCAGGCGTCGCAAGAGCTTCGCTTCAGAAACAGAGAAATCTTTTATCTGAAGAAAATTAAGAAAGCTCTTGAGCGAATTGAATGTGGAACATACGGAGTCTGTGAAGAATGTGAAGAGCCGATCGGTTTCAACCGCCAGAAAGCGCGCTTGACTGCCGAAAAATGTATCCTTTGCAAGGAAGCTGGTGAGCTCACGGAAAACATGTCAGTAAGACGTTCAAGCTCTATGGGTAAAACCATTTCAGAGTTGGGACGTTAACCCCCTCGAATAATGATCTCTCCTTGTCCTCACAGGGAGAGATCATTTATTTTTAAGAATTCACCTTGATGATGTCTAAGATGATCGAATTCAAAGGATTCGAAATAACCACTTTTCATCAGGTCATCTCGAAGATCTTCTTCTTTAAATTCAAATTGCTCTGAACCAGTCACATTCCACCATTTACCAGATAAAGAGTATTTAAGAACAACTCCCTCATTGATTTTGTGATCTAGATAGTTTCGAACCTTGTCCGAATCAATAGTGCCCAATTGCTTGAGAGTGAGTTTAGCAAGGGAAATGCCGTCACAAGGACCTGAATCACTCAAAGAGCGCCCAAGACTAATGAGTTCAAAGTCAGTTTCAGTTGGTCTCATCCAAAGACAATAAGACTTCTCTGATACTTTAAAATTCATCACAAGTGCTACCCCGCCTCCAGAGCAATGAACCATTGAATCGAGACGAGTAGGTCTCTCCCCTCTAGAAAAATGAGAAACGACTGACTGAACTTGTTGCTGTTCAACTAAGTGGGCCTTCCCGCTATTGAAGTCGGCAATACGAAGATTACCATTTGCTGAAACCCAACAAGATCCTTGATTCAAATCTTGAACCACAACTTCTGTCCCGAATGCGACGGATGCGAAAAAAAGAAAATAGAGTGCCAGAAGGGATACTCCCCTCAACAGTTTGCTCAAATGCCTTCCTTGGATTGATGTGTTGGATGATCACTTATCGGAGCAGATTTAAAAAAGGATTAGTCTTCATGCTCTAACTGAAAGATAATACTCAGGTATGAGAGAAATCATCGAAGAGATCGTCACAGAGTTTTATAAAAAGGCCACTTCAGACTTCATGATTGGCTATCATTTCAGGAAAATTGCCACTGAGAAGGGTGAAAATCCACTTGTACCTCCAATCGAAGCTTTTGCCGATCATATTCCAAGAATCACCATTTTTTGGGAAATTCAACTCACAGGAAAAACCGAACAAGTTTACTCCCCTTTTGATCTGATAACGGTTCATAAACAACTCTCCATCAGAAAAGGTGAAGTTGGACGTTGGGTCCTTCTGTTTAAAGAGACGTTGAATGACTATAAAAAATCGAATGAAGAATTAGTGATGAAATGGGAAATCAAGATCAGCGAATTTGAAAAAAGATTTTTAGAGAGTTCTATTCTTTTTCCTTAGCCGCCATGTACTCGGCCTTTGCATCAATCGCTTTGAATGCCTTTTTCACGAAGGCCTCTTGAATAGGCTCCCCTTTAATATCGTCGAAAACCCAATTTCTGGCGTAATACTGATCAATTCTTAAGGCCTCGGTTCTTGCCTGCTCTTTAGTCTCAAACATGATGGCGATAATTTCGACTTTTTTTACTTTGATACGTCGACCAGTACCTTTGACACAACCAGGTCCGTAGTTTTTGCAAAGAATCCTTCGGTGTTCTTCATGGGAGGCGATTCCGACCAGTTCAATATCTGGATCGACTTCGATCGCCATGTACCATAATTCTTTTTGAGTATAGACTTCTTCCTCTGAACAAGAGGTTCCTAAAACAAGAAGAAGTGCAAACAGAATCCATTTCATGGATTTAGTTTAACACATTTTTATTTTCGTTTATATCGAGGGGTTCGCTTGGTTTTTTTGCCGCCTTTAATAGGAGTTTTTCCACCTCTGGTTGGAGCTTTCGCCCCTCCACGTCCACCTTTTCCAGCATTTCGCCCAGAAGCCTTTTTGCTGACTTTCTTAGCTGTCTTTTTCTTGGCAGGCTCTTGAACTTTAGGTGCCTTAAGAGGTTTGAGCTTAAGTGCAGACTGCTCAAGAATGGCCTTATTGATCTTAGCGATAATTCCAATATCTCTTGGAGTGACAAAATTGAAGACCACGCCTTTTCCAACACCTCTGGCCGTACGTCCACAGCGGTGAATATAATAAACCGCTTGGAAAGGAAGATCGTAATTCAAAACCCAAGAGATCTCATGGATATCAATCCCTCTCGCGGCGATATCTGAACACAACAAGACTCCATGCTTGTTTTTAAAGTCTCTAAAGGTCTTACGTCTTTCTTTGATATCCATGCCACCATGTAGGACATATATTTTTTTGGTAATCCCTTTGTCTTGGAGTTTTTCTTCAATTTCAGAGATCTCTTCCTTTCTATTTACAAAGATGATTCCAGAGCCACGCCCTTTCTCTTTCAAGAAATTGGTAAGCATAGGAATCTTGTCTCCTGGATTCAAAAAAACGTTGAATGTTTCAACTTCTTTTTTAAGCTGTGCTTTTGAACCACAGTTCATGGTCGAAAGTTCAATTCCCTCAAAAGTTTCGGCAATACGAAGTTCAAGATCATCTGGTCTTGTGGCGGTCAAGAAGTGAGTGGAAATCTCTTTTTTACTGATCGCTTTCCAAATGTCGGCCAGATCTCTTGAGAATCCCATATCAAAAAGTTGATCGGCCTCATCACAGATGAGATATTTCCAATTGGAAAATTCAAGCTCTCCAGATTTGATGACATTTAAAAGTCTTCCAGGGTTGGCGACCAAAATATCGACTGGGGAATTCAATGTTTTCTTTGTCTCAAGTTTTTTATCACCGCCAGAAAGAGCACGAACACGAAACTTCGCGTGGTGAGCGATTGATTTGAAGACTCCATGGATTTGAGTCGAAAGCTCTCTTGTTGGTGACAAAATCACCGCAAATGGAGCTCCATTATCTCCACTCATCTGAGCTTCGAAAGACTTAAAGGCCTCCGCCAATGGAAGCGCATAGGAGAGAGTTTTTCCAGATCCCGTTGGTGAACTGGCGAGAGTATTCTCGGCCTTAAGGATTCTAGGGATCATTTTCTCTTGAATATCAGTGGGGGCCTTGAATTTTGCCTCATTCAAGAAGTCCAAAACTCTTAGATCTTTCAATAATTCCCCAAACTTAGCCGCCATTTCAATCTCCAAAAAAAAAGGCCCGCTGCGATGTCGCACGGGCCTTCTTTCTATAGCAAATTTTTCTTCAAATTACCAAGTAACTCTGGTCGCAGCAGTAATGGAATATACTTCTTCACCAAAACCTTTATCTAGCTGAACAGTAAGAGGCTTCCAAATTGGAAGACCTAGTTGGAAACCAACAAATGCTCTTGGAAGGATAGTGGAAGGACCGTCTTTTTGACCAAGATCCAAAGCACCATTACCTGTGGCTCCACCTGTAGCATTAATGTTTAGATTGGCTGCAACGATCGATTCTGCAGAACCAAAATTGATATCAGCGCCGAGACCACCGTAGAAACCAAAGACATAACCAAGAGTTGCTCCAGTAGAGACCTCAACAGGAATAGACATGGTATTTACTTTCGCACCTACAGTTAGTGTACCAGTCATCGTAGCTGTAACCGCACCTTCAGTTACTGTTTCTGAGTCTGATTTATTATAAGCAAGTTCAAGAGAGTTGTATTCAAAACCAGTAACAATATTGACTCCATGCCAGTGAACTAACTTGGCAGGAAGAATCGCCTTATCTTCAACAAGTTTATATCTTGCGTGTATGCCAAAGTTCGTCATTTTGGCATTGAAATCAGTGTCGTTCTTTTTATAAGTAAAGAAGTTCACCATCAACTTGATCTTATTTGGATCAAAATACTCCCACTCAGGAAGATCAAACATCCCCAAGTTAATCCCAAGCATTAGTGAAGGCGCGATCCCGATCCCTCTTAGCTGTTCGCCATCAATGTCTCCACCAACTAGATCTGAAAAAGTATTATTCCCAACGTGGGCTCCAAGACCTAGTCCCAGACCAACAACAAAAACATCGATATCGTTGATATAGTCGACACCAACACCTTTTTGAGATGCAACCGAGGCATCGGCCATACCTGCTAGATATGTTGATTGGTCAGCATCTGGTAGATCAGCATTGACATCGTTTTCAAGCTTTTGAAAAGCAGCATTAACTGCAGCATTACAGCTACTCGTACAAGTAACAGTAAAAAGTTTGGCGTACGATTCACTCGCCAATAAGAGTGTAAGAAGTAAGACTAGCTTTTTCATGAATACATTCCTTTGCGTTTTGAAATTTGCTCCCCTACGAGTTTAAGGGCTGAGGCAAATTTGTAAACCAAAAGTTTGGATGCGAGGTGCGTTAGTTTACGACGAAGTGTGTGAATTTGTTGCGTTTAGGCGAAGCTTAGGAGAGAATAATCAAGTACCTGCATTCAAGGAAGAAAACAGTAGTGGAAACCCCACAGTACACGGGCCAAAAGGTCGTTTATTTTCTCGACATCCAAATACCTGACGGTGATGCTCACCGAGTGGCCATATTTGATAGCGTCTCTATTGGATCAAGTGCAGACGTTGAAGTCTCAGTCGAGGAATTTGGTCTTGCACCAAGACACGCCATCTTCAAAGTTCACAATGATATTCTCTCTCTTCACAACCTCGGTGGAAACGGTAAGACATCCCTTGAAGGTCATCAGCTCCAGCATGGAAAGATGTACATCGTTGAAAAGGGTGACTCTCTTTCCATGGGTGAACTTGAACTTGTCATAGAAAGTCAGGACATCAAATCCAAAGAGGATTTCTACAATCTCGTCGGTCAAGAGAGCGATGAGGAAATTGATGTTGATGAACTGATTGCCAACGACGACTTCGAAGAAGAAGTCGATAAAGGTCCGGGACTGTTTGCCAGAATCAAGGAATTTTTCGCGAAGAAAAAAGAAGCTCTAAAAAATGCTCTCCCCAAGAAGAAGGCCAAGGCCAGTGGAGACAAAAAGAAATCCAGTAGCGAAAAAACACTGACTGCTGCCCATCAAGCGCCGGCCATTAAGACCAAAAACAAGAAAAAATTGTTCAAAACTTCAGACGCCTCCGCCGCCGGATTTGTAGGAAGAGTTTTTGCTTTTATTTTGAATCTCTTGATCACCATGAATGCCAAAGATTTTCTGATTCCTATGACTGGTCAAGAGCAAAAGATCACAGAACTGATGACTAAAGTCAGTGAGATGCTTGCTCCACTCATACTTAAAGTGACGGCCATGATTCCGGCCTCTTTAGCCGAATATGCCAAATGGCTCGACTACTTAACCAATATCAACATTCTGACGTTTGTTTCTTTGTTTCTGGTTTTAAACCTTGTAGGAATTCTTCTTTTTGGCGTCACAACAGGTCATGCGATGGTCATGATTGGTGGCAACGGAAGCCTGATTGCAAACAGAATTACAGGAATCATCAGATGGATTGTTGGTCTGATTACGACGCCACTTTTGATACTCGATCTTCCATGCCTCCTTGGCAAAAGAACTGTTAAAGAACTCGCAAGTGGAAGTACCATGACCTATCGTTTTGGCCTGGCCAAAATTTTGGGTCCACTTCTTCTTTTTCCAGTGTTCGCAACACTATTACTTCTTACTCCGGCCTTCCATGATATGGATCGACTCATGGCCGAAGCACCTGAAGTGGTAAAGATCATCCCAAAAAAATCTCAAGGGGAACTTCCATTTTCTGGAGACTCTTCAGTTCTAGGGCTTCATCTTGAAGCCAGAAAGTTTGAAAGCCGCGAATTGATTCCAGTACTCAGGAAAACTCCAAAAGGACATCATTTACAACTTCAACTGCTGGATGTTTCCGCTCAAAACAAAGCACAGCTTGAAATCAAAAATGATTTCATGAAAAAAATGGAAATCATAAAAATTGGACTCAGTAACAACCCTTTAAGTTTTCATTTCTATCAAAATCTCAAGACATCTCTTGAGACCGATACTTTAACCCCGGCTGCAGCACTTGAGTTTCAACACCTTTTGAAAAACGCATTTAGTTTACAACCTGAAAAATTGGTGGATGTTGTCCTTTCAAACGGACCATTCATAGGTGGGCTGGTTCAACTCAGAAAAACATTGCTCGACAAGCTCACTATTGCGGGCTCACCGACTGTCGTTTTTAGAGATGTGGGAGCTGTCCAGTTGATTGAACTTTCTGATAAATCTCCTAAAGCTAATATTTCGACCAGCATTCTTCCACTCGATGCCAAAGAAAACTTAGGTCTCTGGCAGTTGAGTTATAAAAAAGAAGTCAAAGAAGCAGGAGCTGATCTCAAACAAATTGTCTTGGTCAAACCTCGCCCTCTAGGAAGAGATAAACTCGACATTACCGCCAGACTTCTCAAAGAAAATGAATGGGGACCTCTTGAGATTCTAGACTTCTATAGTTTTCTTGAAAATGCAGAGGCTCTGGCCCCTGGAATGGAAAACAAAGTTGTGACTTATTATAAGCACGCCTGTCAGCTTGCTCTTTCGATTGGATCAGATTTTCTCTTCACGCAGTTTGAGGGTAGATTTAGAAGTAATATTGAATCTTTGGAAGCACTCTCTAGCGAAAGACCGGGACTTGGGCTTAAAAGCATGATTAAGTCCCTGAAAGAACAGTTAAATGCTCTCTCTGCAAAAAATATAAAATACTTTGAACGTTCCCAAAAATCTGCTAAAAGGTCTTACATAAAGACATCTCCACAGACGAAGTCAAAGAAGAATACGCGTTCGAAAAGTCGACGCAGACCAAAGAGAAAGTAATGACTGATAAAATTCAAGACCAAGTAAAAGAACACTTCAAATTCGAAGTGGTTCATGTAGACAAAAACTCCAAGGCCAGAGCAGGAATCATCAAAACACCTCACGGGGATATTCCAACTCCTGTTTTCATGCCAGTAGGAACTCATGGTGCCATCAAAGCTCTTCAACCTTCTGTTCTTGAAGATATGGACACCAAAATTATCCTCTCCAACACATATCACCTTCACTTGAGTCCGGGTTCAGACCTCGTCAAGAAAGCTGGAGGCCTACATAAATTTATGAGTTGGGATAGGCCAATCCTTACCGACTCTGGTGGTTTTCAGGTTTTCTCTCTTCAAAAACACTCGATTACTGAAGAAGGTGCAGAGTTCAAAGGACCAAAAGGTAAACCGATTATGCTCTCGCCTGAAACCTCAATTGGGATTCAGCAAAATCTTGGTAGTGATATCATGATGGCCTTTGACGAATGTATTCCTTATCCGGCCACGCGTGAATATACAAAAAATTCCATGGATCGTACCCATCGTTGGCTCGATCGATGTATCCGTACTTGGACCAATCCAAAGCAAGCGTTGTTTGGAATTATTCAAGGTTCAACCTATGACGACCTTCGTGCTGAATGTGTAGAAGAAGTCACGGCCAGAGACCTTCCTGGCTATGCCATTGGTGGTGTTTCAGTAGGTGAAGGTCCAGAGCTTATGGAAAAGATCGTTTCCTACACTGCTCCTCTCATGCCAGTTGATAAACCTCGATATGTCATGGGTGTTGGTAACCCAGAAGATCTTTTCATGATCTGGGATTATGGAATTGATATGAGTGACTGTATCATACCGACAAAATTTGCTCGCGGGGGAACTCTATTTACCAATAGAGGAAAAATTCGAATCAAACATAGAAATTATAGACGTGACTTCTTCCCTGTTGAACCAAACTGTGAATGTTATACTTGTAAGAATTTTACCCGTGCCTATTTAAAACACCTTTTTGATGCCAACGAAATCTTGGGGCAGATCCTTGCGACTGCTCACAATATCGCTTTCTACAAATCTCTTGCCGAAAGAGCTCGAGAGGCCATCCTAGAAAATCGTTATACTGAATTTAAGAATGAATTTTTGAGTAACTATAACAAAGATTAAAAAGCTCCCCATGAATTCACAGGGAGCTCTTTCTATTAAAGTTCTGATTCGATAGCGTTTGAAAGTAACTTGGTGAGCTTTTCAAGATCTTCAATCTTGATATTGTGGAAGAGTCCGATTCTAAACTGATTTCTTCCAAGCTTTCTATAGGCATCAATTCCGTAAACAATCTTATCACCTTCAAGCTTCTTCAAAAGACCATCCACGTCGACTTTGTCATCAACATCAATAGTCGCAACAGCAATTGAACGATACTGAGGCTCTTGAATATAGCAAGACAGATATGGTTTTTCATCGGCCCAACCATAAAGAAGATCTGCTTTTTTCTGCGATTGCTCTTGAACTTTTGCGTAGCCTACAGTGTTCATTAGCTTTACTTGCTCGTTTAGAAAGAAAAGCGTGGCAATCGCAGGAGTGTTATAAGTTTGGTTTTTATCTGAGTTATCAAGGCAAACCAACCAATCCATAATTGGTGGAATGTATCTTGATTTGTCCGCAGCGATTTTTTCAGCTCGCGCTCTGGCCTTTGGAGACATAATACAAACAAAAAGTCCTCCCTCAGAGGCAAAAACTTTTTGAGGAGAGAAGAAGTACATATCAACTTTAGAGACATCAATTGGACATTGTCCCCCACCACTAGTGGCGTCGACGGCCAAGATGGTATTGGCATCAACTTCAGGAATTGAATCAAGTTGAACACCGGTTGAAGTTTCATTGAGCGTACAAGCAATCAAGTCACTTCCAGCAACATTTGTTGGAGTGATACCTTTTCCAAAATCAACAGAAACTTGCTCGGCTTCAATCCAAGGAACGGCCTTGGAAGACTTGTACCATTTCTCAGAGAACTCACCACAAGTGAAGTGAGTCGCTTTCTTTTCAACGATTCCAAGAGCGATCATATCGAAAAGAAAAGTCGCTCCACCATTACCGACAGCAATGGTGTAATCATTTGGTATATTGAAATATTTCCTAAGCCCTTCTTGCATTTCCTTAACCAGGTTTTTTACCGGCTGCTTACGATGTGATGTTCCAAGAAGATGCACGCCTGTATCAGCAAGTCTTTGAACAAATTCAACAGGAATCAAACTTGGTCCACAACCAAACCTTGGGTCGCTAGGAATCAATTCACTGGGGGCACTATAGTTTTCAAACATAAATATCCTTTGGTGATAAGACGTGTGACAGTTTAACTCCACTTGGACTTTTTGGAAATTGGTCATTTCCTTATTGATGAACTTTTGACAGAATTTGAGTGATGAACTTTTTTAATGCAGTGGTTTTGTCGGCCATTCTTTTATTTAGCACCGCGCTTCATGCCGTCGGCGTGAAAGACACCTATCTCGGTATTGGAAGCTACACCTCGCTACCTGGTAAAGTTCAAACCAACGACAGCGGAGACACCAATGGTATCTTCGAGCTTGAGCCTTACATTCTAGGGGGAGCAGAGTTCCAAATCTACAAAGACTGGTCGGCCTTTGCAGAAGCTGGTTTTGTGAAGCCCGGTTCTGGACGCGACCCAAAAATCACGAAAATGAACTATTTCTTTCTTTTTTCTGGAGCCTATAACTTTATGGACTGGGTTTTCAAACTTGGTGCCGGGTTATCGTATACCAGAATCAGCAGTGAGGGCGGGGTTCAAACTTTAAATAATGGAACCACGACCACAGATTTTCCCATGCCGGATGCTGCTGTCGTCAGTCAAAATATCATCACGACTTTAGGTGTTGAGTATTATTTTCATCAAGAAATCAGCGCTAAACTCGAAGGACATTATTTCAATCTCGAATCCAGTGAAGGCAATGCCCTGAGCTACACGTTGTCAGTCAGTTATCACTTTGGAAATATCTTTGATCCATCGCAAAGGAAAAGTAAAAAATGAGAAGTCTGATCACCCTTCTATGTTTCCTTCACGTTTCAAGTAGTTTTGCTTTTTCTCTCAACAATACTGTGAGTGCTTCCTTTAGTCAGAATGAAGTTGTCGTGAATGTCGCCGATAACTGTACGAATCTGGGAGTCAGTTCCAGTGAAATTCTCTCCATGGTCAGTGATGGAGCCAGTCAGTTTTGGAATACCGTTTCAACTTCTCGCATGAGACTGAGGGCCGGTAGTGTTGTCACAGTTGATTCAAAGTTTTATAACGAAAAAATTTGTAACTCCAATACTGGAAGCTGTGAGCCCAATACAAATTTGACTGTAGGAAGTGGAGTTCTCATTACTTGTAACGGTGAAACTACCACAAATTTCCCTGCCTCCCAAAGAACAGTGCTCGCCATTACAATCCCAAACAATATCAGTGGCACAACTATCGTTGGGGCCTTGGTGGCCATCAACGATAGATCAGATAACGTCTTTCAAGATAAATCCCGTGCACAAATGGTATCAATAATTGCACATGAGCTCGGTCATGCCGTAGGCCTTGGTCACTCTCCAGTTACTGACTCATTGATGTATTACACTCTTGTTCCTGTCAGAGATAGTCTAGGTTGGGACGATATTGATGGCATCACTTATCTCTATCCCAAAGAACAACCTTTTGGTTGTGGAACAATTTCTCAAGTTGATTCAAAAGCAGCAGGATTTGCTTTCATGCTCATCCTGCTTTTTCCACTGATATGGTTTCAGTTGAGGAAGCTTGTGTTGCGTTTTTTACATTCAGCTTCGTAAGCAGCAAGCCATCCCTTTTCCTGTTCACTCATCAAGTTTTCATCGATTAAATTAGGCATGAAACCTAAATAGATCAGTGAACGAACACGGCACATCCCTTTAAACTCTGGATGTTTCTCTACAACCACAACGTTCTCAAGGCGTACTCCACCAAAATTAGGAATATAAATTCCTGGCTCAATGGACCCAACTCGTCCGGGGACAAGTGGAGTTTGAGAAAAAGGAGTTAGTCGATATCCGGGTTCATGGACATTGATGCCAATCCCATGTCCTGTACCATGGGCATAGTCATATCCCATTGCTCTGATCGGTTCTCTGGCCAATGAGTCCAAATAACAACCAGGTGCACCTTCAGGAAAGACACCGTTCAAAGCATGAAGAAGCCCCTTCAAGACCAGAGTATAGATTTTCTTTTGATCGGCATTCGCCTGCCCTATAGGTAAAAATGCTCTTGTACAATCTGTGGCGAGACCTGATTCGTAAAAAGCTCCAGAATCGAGCAGTGCCAGATCACCATTTTTGATTTTAACTTCTTGAGAAGGTGAACCAAAGTGGATGATCGAAGAGTTCGCTCCAATTCCAGAGATTGTTTTAAAAGATAGAGCAAGAGCTCCTTCTTCTTGATAAAACTTATTCGCAGTATTGTAAAAATCAAGTTCGCTCATTCCACTTTGGGCCTGAGTTGAAACATGATCAATGATTTTTTTGATCACTTTAGCAGAACGAGAAAAGGCCTTTTCCATTTCACTGATCTCAACATCATTTTTTGTGGCATGGAGTTCAGTGATTCCTTTTTCTTTTTCTTTAAGCTTCTCGAGACCAAAGGCCTTGCCAAGAATTCTAAAGTCTGCTGCGGTTGTCGTTCCTGGATCGAAATACAATCTCTCAATATTAATTTTGTGAGAGAGTTCTTCTAACTTGTCTCCTAGTTTTTCCCAACTCACATGAGTAATGGTGAAGTTCTCATCATTTTCAACTGATCTTTCAAATTTCACAAATTCAGGGCAAAAGAGCATGACTCTGTCATCGAGAACTATTGCCTTAGAAATAAAAGTTGATTGGAAAGGATGATGATATCCTCTAAGATTTGTAACCCAAGAGATAGAATCAAGTGAAGACAAAAAGAAGCCTTCTCCTTTACCTACGACTTTTTTGATTTTTGACTTAACGGTCTCTCCAGTCAAAGTATCGGCCACGGCCTTTACTTCACTGTCAGTGACAAAACCTGGAGCGTCGATAAGTTTGGCAACCTCTCCTAGATCAAAAGCGACCACTTCAAACTCACGCCCCAGTTCTTTTTCAAAACCTAGTGGAGCTCGATCGCCTTCAATACCAAGATTTTTTATACCAATTTCTTTGCCTTTCTGGATCAGGGCCTTGGCCAAATCCACTCCATAAGGAACTTTGACGACCTCTACAATGTTCTGATCGACTTCCTTATCTGCTTGTTCATGATAACGACCATCTACAAATAACAGGGCCCTTCCGGTTTTTGGGATCAATACCTCGGCCACCGATCCTGAAAAACCAGAGACGTAATAACGATGATTATCACCAAGGGGAACATACTCAGAGAGAAAGATATCGAAACTGGAAATGTACAGACCATCGAGACTCTTAGTATCGATAAATTTTTGGAGTGATTTGATTTTTTCTCCGACTTCCTTGGCCTTCATGGTTCACCTTTAGAAAAAAATTGTTGAAAATACTTTAGTTTTTTTTCGTCCTTTCCGATACTTACAGTAACTGTGAAATTTTGTCACCTTTAGTGTCAGCTAACGCAATAAAAACAGGTAGTTAAATGCGCTTCGGAATCAAACAGATTGTTTTCATTATCTTATCGGTCTTTCTGATCAAAATCAGCATCGCCGATCCTATGAGAGAAAATAAGCGTAAAGTTCAAAAACGCAACCCTGCCAGTGTCAGTTATATCAATCAGCAGTTTCGTTGAACCAATTCTTTGAATTTCTCCCCTCTCTCTTCAAAATTCTTAAACTGATCAAAAGAAGGAAA
>SBGE01000224.1 GCA_006226755.1 Deltaproteobacteria bacterium
AGAAAACGGTCTCCATCTAGAAGTTCCATCTGTAGGATATCCACTTGGACAAATTCGTTTTGTCCAATACAACGTGTGATGATATTGGCATGAGGACTTTTTTCAGCTTGTTCCCTCGTCATTAAACCTTGTTTGACCATTTCATTGACGTAAGAATGATCTTCAGTAATCTGATGAACTTCACCTTGGCGATAGAGATAATTTCTACTGTCTCCGACATGTGCAACAAAAGCATGCGATCCAACTGCGATCATCATGACAAGAGTTGTTCCCATTCCCTTTTTATTTTCGTCGTGTTTTCCTTCGAACCAGACTTCTCCACAGGCCTTCACCACAGCTTCTTGAATCAGGCTTTTAACTTTTTCAGCATTTTCTTTTGAAGGATTTTGTTCAAACTCATTAATAACGAGTTGATTGGAGACAATGTGGTTATTTATAACTTCTGTTGTAAGTTTGGAAGCAACTTCTCCGGCAGCATGTCCGCCCATTCCATCGCAAACAATGGCCATGTTCAGATCGCGGTTGATCAACATGTAATCTTCATTGTGATCACGTTTTCTACCGACGTCAGTAAGACCTTCAATTTCAATTTTCATTGATTCTCCATTATCTAACTTCTGAATATTATAGCAGTTGTAGAGAATGAGATTAAGGTGGAAAGGCTTTTCCGTTTTAAAGAGCTTTTATGTCAGGTACATTTTCTGATTAAGAAAGTTGGTCTTATTCCAAATTTTCAAGTGCTTTTTCAAAAGTAGTAGGATCAGAATTAGATGCCCGAGATTTTTTCTCTAATTCTGAAATCAATTTGGCATCAGTTATAGGATCAAGTATTAGAGCAGGGGTGGGATCCTCCCGACCATCGGTGTATTGAAATACTCCATTACCAGTATATTTGATCTTACCTTCTTCAAGTAGTTCTTGAGCCTTTTGCAAAACAAGAGCATTGGTTCCAGTCCCTCCAATTCTAGAGAGAATAAAAGCGGCTTCAGTATTTGAAATAATCTGAGTGGCTATCAAGTTTGAACCGGTCACATTTGCTTGCATCAGACCACGACTAACTTCTCCTAGTCCGGCATTTTTAAGAATTCTTGTTTTGGAAGCTATATCAGCAACAGAGTAAACACCATTGGCATTTCTCGTTCCTGTGTAGTGAGCTTGGAGGATGGCCAGTTTTTCTGGCTTTGTCAGACTTCTACCTGCAATACTGCTAGCTTCCCAAAGTCTTTCTCTGTTTGCTGAAAAAAGTTTTCGAACTTCTGATTTGTTTGCGGTACCTGACAAAAACTTCTTAGTGACACCTTCTTTGATTAAAACCATTTCTTCAGCTTTTTCCATCGCTGATGGTGTAAATCTCGCCACTTCACTTGAGCGACTTGAGGCCCTAAGAGCTATACTGTGTTTGTCGGCAGCATGTCTTCTTTTCCAATATTCAGTTAGTCTTTCTTTCATTCTGGAAATCAAGGTACGTTTATCTCCCTTGGCTGCTATCGCTTCTTTGAGTACAGCTCGATATTCCTTTAGAGCTTTTAGTGCAGCTTCTTGTTCTTTAATCATCGCAAGGGTGAGATCATCAGTAGGACCTATATTGGCCTTGATCATATTGAGCTGCTTTTCAATGGCATCGATCTGTCTTGAAGTTTTGAGTGCTTTGAGACCATGTTTACCTTGATAGCCTAGAACAAATGAGTTTTCCATGAGTTCCATATACTTTTTGGCGCCTTTTCCTACAGCTCTGAAAGGAGCAGTGGCGTATCGTCCGCCTGTGGCCAGGATGTTGATTAATTTACCCTTTGTTTTGGCAGATAGTGGAATAAGTTTTCCACCCATTTTGATTGCCCATTGACCTCCGGATCTAACTAATCCAGCTCCAACACGTGCACCAAAAGAGAAGGCACCAACGATTTTTGTTCCACTGAATCTAAGACCTTTTCCAACACCTTTAAGTACTTTAAGTTTGGAGACTTTGCCTGCAACAACAGTTCCCCTCGCTATTCGAGAGGCCTTTGCTCCATACGAGACAACTTTTCCGGCAAGAAACGGAGTGAGTGTCGCTTCAGTAGCGACAAAAGAAATCACTCCACAGGCCATGTTCATTTTTTGTGAGCATGTGGCGCAGTCCCAACTGATAACGGGCTCTTCACAGTAAGCTTCTTCTCCATCAAGTGGGTTGAATCTTGAACTCGACCATTTGGCACAACCGAAATTGTTACCAATAGATTCTCCTATGAATCTTTTGAAGGAACTGAAAACATCAACAACCAGATCCTTTGAAGTTTTTATAGGATCTTGGAGAAATTTATAAAAGAAAGAATCTTTTTGTGAACTGATAAGATGTTGTGCCATTTCTGTTTGATCTTCAATCTCTCGAGTTTCGCACCAGAAGCATAATTTGTCTCCAATCCAAGAGGCTGCATCGACAACTTTTCCACCGACCCATTTAACACCTTTCCATCCAAGTTTGAGTAATTCCCAAGCAGCTTCAACATTGGTAAAAAGGTTTTTGATTGTTCCCCAAAACGCCTCTGTCAAACAATCACTATCAGTTGTCGTATTACACTTTAAAGTTTTTACTCCCGCGGCCTCTAAAGCTTTAGACGCCAGACCAATAGGCGAAGAGTTTAGGGCGTTGCAGACCAAGTCGCCAACGCATTGATCAGTAGATTGATCTTTTCCCGGACAATTAAAATGTCGCTCAAGTGGTAGTCCTAAGTCTTTGAGCATCGACATAGCTTCTACCGGTTTCTTGCCTTTGGTGATACAACGAAAAGCAAGTTCAGCTGAGTGCTCTTCTTCAAGAAGTTGATATTGAAGAAGAGTGAATGCTGCACAATCGATTGGTTCTCCACCAAGAGGATTTTCAACAGAGTCGAGTTTGTAGCCACCATTAGGGTCTCGACACAGACTTGATTGTATTTCCATCATTTCCAGCATGTACTGTTCGGCCAGAGCTTCTTCGTCATTTTCATCAATTGGTTCGGAGTCAAAAAGGGTTTCATCTCCAAGAAGGGAAGGGTCTTCAAAGAAACCACCAAATTCGTCATTCTCACCCTGCTCATTGCCATTCATGTATTCAGCATAGAGCGGATCATCTTCCTGAGCGTAAGCTGAAGTTATTCCCGATATGGAAAATGTATTCAGCAGAACACAGAGTGCGAGTAAAAGGTATTTGATATCTTTCATTGATTTCCAAAGGAGGTTTTAACTCTTATCGGATTTAGGAAGAAGGGCCTTAAGTGATTTTCCGGAAAAATAACCGTGATATCAGAGGTTTATGAATTCAAAAAGCTTAATTTATGTTCAACTAGTTTTCCATTCTCGTAGTGAAAAACTCCATCAAATATTTCTGATTTAAACATGTATTTAAGAAATATCTTATCGCCTTCCCAAAGAGGAAGGTCAGTCAGCTTGTCATTGTCGATCCAGATGAGATTTCCTTCGACACAGTCTTGGTTAATTTCTCCTTCGAATTCATCTACTCGATAGACAAATGTCATCCAGTCATTTTCACCATCAAATTTTGGAAAGAGAAGGTGACCTTTGAAAAATGCTTTTTTTACATCAAGCCCCGATTCTTCTTTGACTTCGCGAATGCAACATTCAAGAGGGGACTCGCCGGCTTCAAGTTTGCCGCCAAGTCCATTGTATTTATCCTGATGGATATCATTTTTCTTTTTCACTCGATGAAGCATGAGAGTTTTCCCATCTTTCACGATGTAGACGAGGGTAAAAAGAATTTTTCCATCAGGAGTTACACTTGGCATGTTAGTTCCATGCCATACATTTATTCTTTTTGGCCAGATCTTTTACAATCTCAACGGCATCTTCTTTGATGTACCATTGCTTGGAAATGGCTTCACCATTGATTTTCACCTGATAGATGTAATCCTTGAAATGGCGCTCTACTGTACAGACATCTTTGGTTGGTACAATTTGCCCTGAGCCGCAAGAGACCAGGGTAAGCAGCGACAAAAAGATAAAACTCTTAAAGATCATAGTCGTATTCATCACATTCCCTCTCTCTTCTAAATCTTTCAGTATTTCCATAACCTGGAATCTTTTTATAGAACCAGTAAAAACACTCATTCTTTTTTCTCATTTCACTACGTCTTTGATAGGCCTCGCGAATATCATCTGGTAGTTTGGCTAGATCTATCGGGCTAGCTTGTTCGATGATATTTGGGTGTTGTCCTTTCTTTTTTTCTTCAG
>SBGE01000032.1 GCA_006226755.1 Deltaproteobacteria bacterium
CTTTGGCATCGACTGCATTAGGAACAAACTCTAATCTCTTAGCTGTTTTCCCAGCAGGATCGATAAGTTTTTTCAAAACTGTTTCATCAGCAATCTTTTTAGTGTTTGGACATTGGTAGGCACCAAATGCTGATCCAAGTTTCATAGCAGGAACTGCTGCAATGGCCATGAGACCGTACTTAAAAAAATCTCTTCTATTAGATTTCATACTTCTCCCTTATTGAGTTAACTAAAAATCCCTCTCAATATAACAGAGAATTCATACAAGATAAATTGATCAAAAACACCACAAGTGCGAAAAAGAGAAAGTTTGAAGAGGCAAACAAATGTATGTTTTTCTAACCTAAGATAAATTCATCTTGAGTTGACCATTTGTCCGGTGTTCCATGGATTTTTTGCAACCAAATCTTGTTGAAACTGACTCTCTCTGGGAGATTTTGATCATAAAGAGCTTTCTTTTTCTTATAATCTTCAAAATTAAGTTTTCCATAGAGAAGTGACATATGGGGATTGAAAGGTCTTTCATTGTCTTCGATATCTAGTTTTTGAAGACAATGATTTCGAAGATTCCACAGCCTGACATCGAGACAAAACTCTACAAAAAGAGTCATTGTTAAACTATTAGCAAAATGAAGTCGTCTTGGTATCAAGGAGAGATGTTCAAGATCTTCAAATATTCCTTTTTTCATGTCTTTTTCATCAAGCTTGGTAACAATCGTCAGGTGGGGAGGATAAACAAGTTGGTTATTATCCTCAATCCATGACTGAAAAGGCTCTGGATCTTCAGGCATCAACCATAAAGAATAGAAGGGTTCTTTGAAATCGAGACTTGTCATTCAATCTCCTCAACTTCTATACCAAGTTCTTTAAGCATTCTGGTAAATATACCATCGCCTTTAACTAGTTTTCCTTTGAAAGTTCCATCATAGACAGACCCACTTCCACACATTGGTGATTTGGATTTAAGGAGGGCCTTCGTCACACCAGAGTTTTTTGCCAATAAAGAAGCCTCACTAGCACCTTTCAAATACTCTTTTGTTACGTTGTCTCCATCGATCGTTTTGAAAATCATGGGAGACACTTCTTCAGCAGGTGGACGAGGAGTTGGAAGACCTCCTAGCTGTTCTGGACAAACGGCCAGGGCCTCTCCATTTTGTACCAAGTCTATAACATATTGTCTGGGCTTTGCTTGGCAATCATAACGACATTTTTCACCAGCAAGACAAGCACTCACAATATATTTATAAGTTTTCTCTCCTGTCACAGACAATTTTCCAAAGCAAGTGATACTCCTTGACCAACTCCAACACACATGGAGGCCAAACCTTTTTTCAACTTCTTGTTATTTTTCATCAGATGAAACATGGTTGTGGTGATTCTGGCCCCAGAACATCCTAAAGGGTGACCAAGCGCAATGGCTCCACCATTCAGATTTATTTTTGAAGGATCAAGATCGAGTTCTTTGATACAACCTAAAGCCTGACCAGCAAATGCTTCATTCAATTCAATTACATCAAAATCAGATGTTTTCATTCCAAAGCGATCACAAAGTTTCTGTGTACTGGCCACTGGTCCGAGTCCCATTGTATTTGGATGTATTCCTCTTGTTGCACCACCAGTTATTTTAAGAATTGGTGTCATGTTATGTCGTTTGAGAAAGTCTTCGGAGACTACAACGACAAAGGCAGCGCCATCATTCATGCTTGAGCTGTTTCCAGCTGTAACGGATCCATCTTTTCTAAATGCAGGTCTTAATTTAGCTAGAACGTCCATGCTGGTATCTGCACGTGGACCTTCATCTTTCGATAATGTGAAACTTTCTTTTCTAAGTTTGACTTCAATCGGTAGTACTTCATCAGTAAAAGCTCCCGAGTCCCATGCTTTTACTGCTTTTTGATGTGAGCTTAGAGCAAAATTATCCTGTTCTTCTCTTGAGATTTTATGGAGTGAAACCACTTCTTCTGCTGTTTCACCCATACCAAACAAAGGAAACATGGCCTCCATTTTTGGATTAGGAAATCTCCAACCGAAAGTTGTATCAAACATTTGAGAATCACGACCAAAAGGAGTCGATCCTTTTGATATGACTAAAGGTCCGCGTGTCATGGACTCTACACCGCCAACAAAGTAGCAATCACCAACTCCTGCTGAAATTCTACTTGCGGCATCGATAATGGCATCGAGAGAACTTGCACATAATCTGTTGAGTGTTACTCCTGGTACTTCATAGGGAAGACCGGCCAGTACTGCAGACATTCTTGCAATATTTCTATTGTCTTCTCCTGCTTGATTGGCACAACCTACAATCACATCATCTATTTCTTTCAAATCCCAATCAACAGAATTGGCGTAATCTTTAAAAAGTTCTGCCATCATGTCATCTGGTCTGACTTGAGAGAGTTTTCCGCCAATTCTTCCAATAGGTGTACGTTTTGCGTGGACGATATAACAGTCTTTCATTTTATGCCTCGTATTGATTGGCCTCTAGCCTGAGAAGACGAGAAGCTCTATATCTGGGATCACCAGTTACATTGTAAAGTTCATCTAGAAGTTGAAGAATGGATTTGGGGCCGATCTTTGAAAGCCATTCAAATGGACCAGCTGGATAATTCACTCCATATTTCATGGCCCTATCCATATCTTCAGGGGAGGACATACCATCTTCTAAAGCATAGAAAGCTTCATTGATGATCATGACCAGCGTTCTAGGATAAGTGAATCCAATCCCTGGAGTTGTGACGCTTAATGGTTTTTTTCCAACAACAGTTCCAATCCAATCCAAGGCCTCTTTTGCAGTTTCTGATTCATGGTAGGATTCAAAGCTGTTTCCCTCAGCATGAAAGAAGACAGAAAAGGCCCCTTCGAGATTGGCTATCTGCTCAAGATAAAAATCGCCCCAATAGAGAGTCAAATCACTAATAATGGGTTTTTGAAACTCAAAATCCAAATACTTTAAAAAAGAAAGTTTTCTTTCAGAGTCAATATTGGCCAAATCAATGATCGCCTTTGATTTGTGATACTCAGATTTACGACCTTCGAATGGTTCATCTCTTTCCATATCAAACACAATAGCGTCAGATTCGTTGAATTTTTCATACCAAGGATTGTCTGATGTTATAAGAACTACGTAATCACTCATAATCGTAAAACCCTTTTTTTGTTTTTCTTCCCAGGCGACCACTTTCAACCATAAATTTTTGTATTCTGTGTGGAGCGAACCTTGGCTCCTGATAAAAGGAGTTCCAAACAGATGTTGAGACATCTAGGTTTACATCAATGCCAATCAAGTCCATGAGTTCAAATGGGCCCATCTTGAATCCACCTACATCTTTCATGATTTGATCGACTTCTTTTATACGAGTCTGGTCTTCTTGCCCAATGATGCGAAATGCTTCGCCATAGAAGTTTCTTGCCAAGCGATTAACGATAAAACCAGGACTATCTTTGCATTTTGCTGGTTTTTTTCCTTTTTCATCAAACCACTTGTAAAGATCGTCTGCTAGATTTTTATCAGTCCAATGGCCTTCTATAATCTCTACAAGTTTCATGATAGGAGCAGGATTGAAAAAATGAAGTCCCAGAAAGCGGCTTTTTCGATCTTCACTTAATTCCTTTGCCAGTGATGATACAGGAATGGATGAAGTATTGGTGGCGAGAATAGTCTTTTTTGCCATTCTGGCGTCAAGATCTTTGAAAAGATCTGTTTTAATTTTTTCATTCTCAACAATCGCTTCGATCACAAGATCAGCGTCAGTATAGATTCCAATGATGTCGACACCTTGGATATTGTTATTGAAAGTTTCAACTTCTTCAGAAGTGAATTTTCCTTTCTCTTTGAGTTTATCCCAACTTTTGGACATTGATTCAATGGCAGATCTTACTTGTTTTTCATTGATATCTGCTATTTCAGTTTGGATTCCTTGCTGAACAAACCATTGAGCAATTCCTTGTCCCATGGTTCCTGCGCCAACAATAACGACTTTTTTGATATTCATTTTACTGTCCCTTGAATTCCGGTTTTCTTTTCTCAAAGAAGGCCTTCAGTCCTTCTTGATAATCTGCCGAGTTCCCGAGAAAACGTTGTGAAGACGTTTCGTTTTCCATACTTTCAGCGAAGGTTGAGTCCATGGCCAATTTCAAATTCTTTTTGATCAATTCAAGACTCAATGGAGCCATCCCTGATATTTGATTGGCCCAATTTAAAGACTTGTCCATGTAATCCTCTCCAATATAATTGATCATTCCTGCGTTATGGAGGTCTTCAGAATAGAGTGGATTGTTGAAGAGAAAGAACTCCAACGTTTTTTGGTAACCAAACGCCTTAAGGAATGTGAAAGTTGAGCCGGCATCAGGAGCAAGTCCCAAAGCTGAGAATCCAGAAACAAATTTCACTCCAGGTTTTGATGTGATGAGATCACAGGCCAGAGCAACTGAGAGTCCCGCTCCGGCAGCAACACCGTTGATTGCACCAATGACAATTTTCTTTGAATCTCGAATGGCATTCACCAAAGGGTTCCATTCAGTTTCCAAGGTGTGACCCAGATCAACTGCAGCATCACCAGCGTTGATAGTTCGATCATTTAAATCTTGCCCGGAGCTGAAGGCCTTGCCTTCTCCTGTTAGAATGATTGCCTTGATACTGTCATCTCGATTGGCCTCTCTGATGGCCTTAATGATTTCGAGTTTCGCATCTCTCGTTAGTGCGTTGTACACTTTTGGACGATTGATGGTGATTGTGACAACGGCATCATTTTTTGTATAAATTAAATCATTCCATTCACTCATGACTTTTTCCTTATTTTCCAAGATAGTTTGGTTTTCTTTTTTCAAGAAATGCGGCCATGCCTTCTTTTTGATCATGGCTGGCAAAGGTCATATAAAAATGCCTTCTTTCAAAATCAAGACCTTCACTGAGAGTTGTTTCATATGATTTTTTGATTGATTCTTTAGCTAGTCTGACGGCAATAGGTGAGAGGTCTGCTATCTTAGAAGCTATTTGAAACGTTTCTTGAAGCAACGTATGTGAATTTGTAAGTTTGGCGACGAGTCCCCAGTCATAGGCTTCTTTGGCAGAGATCATTTCTCCAGTTAGGGCCATCAACATTGCTTTGCTTTTTCCAATTGTACGGGTCAAACGTTGTGTTCCGCCTGCACCAGGGATTGTTCCAATTTTTATTTCTGGTTGTCCAAACTTGGCCTCATGGCTTGCTATGATCAAATCACAACTCATGGCAAGTTCATGTCCGCCTCCAAGGCAAAAGCCATCAACTGCAGCTATGATCGGTTTACTTATAAGATTGAGTCGTTTCCAAAGTTTTGCTCTTTGATCAAGGTATTGGTCAATGACACCTGATTCGTAGAGAGCTTGGATATCTGCTCCTGCCGCAAAAGCGCGTTTAGATCCTGTGACGACTATCACTTTGATGTTCGGATTCAAGTCCAGTGCTTCTATTGTATGAACAAGTTCAGTGAACAAATGATTGTTGATAGCGTTGAGCACGTTAGGGCGGTTGAGGGTAATCAAGGCCACATCTGATCGACCACACATTGCTTCATCGAGTAGAAGAGTCTCCACCGTATACCTCACTTTTTAAGTCCTCTATATTAAAGAAGGAGAGGTGGCTTTAGTAATCACGGGGCGTCAGTTTGCTGCAATGTGTTCTAGACAGACATGATCCATGTCTTGTTGACTTAAGCCCCTTAAAATCCTACAACTTTCCCTAAAATCAATCCAAGGAGTGAGCATGAATGACACGACCAACCCATTGGGGCTTAGAGGTATTGAATTTGTAGAATTCGCCGGACCAGATCCTGATATGCTTCACCGACTTTTTCTTGAATTTGGCTTCTCAAGAATTGCTACTCATAAAAATAAAAATATCGATTTTTACAAACAAAACGACATCTACTTTCTATTGAATAAAGAAGTTGGCTCCTTTGGAGACAAATTTCAAAAACTTCATGGACCTTCTATCTGTTCGATGGGATGGAGAATGGATGATGCCGTGGCAGCTTTCGATGGGGCCGTAAGTCGGGGGGCGAAAGAAGGCAACGGTGACTTTGAAAACGCAAAAGGCAAGATTCCTTCGATTTTTGGTATCGGTGACTCTCTGATTTATTTCATCGACCAATGGAAGAATGAAGACCGTTGGGAAAAAATGGGATTTGAAAAATTAGAAAATCCTGATTTGGTTCCCGGAAAAGGTTTTATTTGTATCGATCACCTAACGAACAATGTTTACAAGGGTGAAATGGACAAATGGTGCAAGTTTTACAAGGAAATTTTTGGTTTTACCGAAGTTAGATATTTCGATATTCGTGGTGCAAAAACAGGTTTGACTTCATTTGCCCTTAAGGCCCCAGGCAATGGCTTTTGTATTCCGATCAATGAAGGTACAGAAGCAAAATCTCAAATTAATGAATACCTCGAAGAATACAATGGTCCAGGCGTGCAACATTTGGCCTTCCTTACTCACGATATCTGTCGATCTATTGATGCCCTTGATGGAACTTCAATTGAAACACTTGATATCGATGATGAATATTATCAAGAAGTCTTCGATCGAGTTCCAAATGTAACAGAAGATCACAAGGCTCTTCAGGAGCGACAAATTCTGGTAGATGGGGACGAGCAAGGCTATCTTCTTCAGATTTTTACCAAGAACATCATTGGTCCAATTTTCGTTGAAGTCATTCAACGCAAAAATAATTTTGCTTTTGGAGAAGGTAATTTTGGCGCTCTTTTCCGCTCAATTGAGAGAGATCAGCAAAAGCGTGGTTATCTCGAGTAGAAGTTCACACTTTGTTCATGGCGCACCTTTATGGTGCGCCGTTCTGTAATAGCAATTTCCCATACATTTTAGTAAGATACCGGCATTCAAGGATATACTTATGAGTGCCCAGATTCTCAATGGAAATGAGTTAATTATTCAAGGTGGCCTAGAGGCCGGCTTTTCTCTTTACACCGGCTACCCAGGTTCACCCTTGGCCGATTATTTCAATATTCTCTATCAGAAAAAACAAGAGATGGCCCAAAAGGGAATCAAAGTTGTCATAGCCAACTCGGAGGCCAATGCAGCGGCGATGGCCTCTGGTGCAAAGCAAGCTGGTCGTGATGTGATGGTTGCCATGAAGTCCATGGGGCTACATGTGGCCAGTGATGCTTTGAGTGTTGGCAACTTTGCGAATCCTGGAACACCTACAATTGATCCCGAAACTGGAGAAGAAGTATGGCCGGGAGTTGTGATTGTTGTCGGTGATGATCCTTGGTCAATGTCTACGTCGACTCCTGCAGACTCCAGATATCTGTATAAACATTTACATATTCCTTTCCTTGAACCTTCGACACCAACTGAACTTAAAGATTGGATAAAAATATCACTCCAGATTTCCAAGAGGACATCAGTTTATCAAGGTCTTCTTCTTACGACATTTATGGCAGAAGGTGGAGGTCGAGTAGAGCTTGGTGAGGAAGCAAAAGTTGATCCTTCTAAAGTCCATGTCAATACATCTGAGTTTGACCTTTCACGTAATGTCATGGTTCCTCCTAATTCACTACTGGCAGATGTCAGTATGATTAAGAAGAGATTTCCTAAGGTTAAACAAGTTCTTAAGGAACTCGCTCTAGATACAATCGTTGGTAATAGAGAGAGTAAAATTGGAATAATCTCTTCTGGTGTTATCTATGAAACTGTCAAACAAGTACTTGATGAAGGAGATTATCTTCCTCACGTCGATTTGTATAAAGTTGCCTGCTCTTATCCACTTGTAGATGAATTTCTTGTTCCTTGGCTTAAAAGCAAAGAGAATGTGATTGTCATCGAAGAGAAAAGAGGTTTTCTAGAAAATGAACTTAAAGAACTATGTCAGGAAAATAAATTAACTCCAAATATTTTTGGAAAGAAGTTTGATAATTCAGAAGGTTTCCCTGCACATGGTGGTCTCAATTTTGAAATTGTTCGAGATAAATTATCTTATTTAATAAAACAGTTGGGGTTACATCAATGCAGTCAACTTCAATACGCAAGTTCTTCCTGGGAGAATCCACTTCCTCGAAGACTTCCAACATTTTGTCCGGGCTGTCCACATAGAGAGACGCTTTCTCTTCTTAAAGACCTAAGACGTCGCCTAAGTGAAGAGAATATTGATCTTGTCAGTCATGGTGATGTTGGCTGCTATAGTTTAAGTTTTCTACCTCCATTTAAAGAGATGCATAATCTTTCAGCGATGGGACAAGGAGGAGCTCTCGGTGCTGGGATGGATATGTTTACTGATAATCCTAGTGTTGTCTTGATGGGGGACTCAACATTTTTTCATAGTGGAATGACTGATATTTCAAACTCAGTTCAAAGTGGACACAACATTACATATATTCTTCTCGATAACGATAATACGGCCATGACAGGACACCAAATGACTCCAAGGTCCGGAGAATCTGTCGATGGCCATGTCAGACCGAGGCAAGATATGTTGAGAACCGCAAGAGCTTTAGGTGTTCAACAAGCGATTGAAGTCAATCCAAGCGATCGTTACTTCTATCAGAATCTTTTATTTGAATACGTTAAAAAGCCAGGCGTCAAAGTCATTGTTTCCAATAAGGAATGTGGTCTGACTTTCCATGGCCGTAAGAAAGCGCAAGAAAGAAAACTTTTTTCTGAGGGTAAAACTCAAGAATCCAGGTCATTCTATCAAATCAATACTCAGGCCTGTGAAGATTGCCGTGAGTGTGTTGAACTGACAGGTTGTCCGGGACTTACTCAAACTTTTGATGCCTATGGTTCAAAAGTCATGATTGATCCACAAATTTGTGTTTCAGATTCATATTGTACCAAAATAAAAGCATGTCCTAGTTTTGAAATGGTTGAAGTCCTAGATTATCATCCGACGAAATATCAAAAAGAGTCAGATTCTTTAGATTCGAGTACAAGCTTGTCAGGGCCTTCTCAGAAAAAAACTCTTGAATCAATCGCGAATGGTGATGATTGGCATTGTGTAGTTACAGGAGTTGGCGGTTCTGGTGTTACAACTATTTCTCGTGTTTTGGCCGAAGCTGCTCGAGAGATGGATGGAAGAGATGATCTGGATTTTAAATTCATGGACCAAAAAGGTTTGGCCCAAAGAAATGGAAATGTAACCGGGCATTTATGTCTCTTTAAAAAAGGCAAATCAAAAGGAGCTGTAACACCTTTAGGTAAGGCAGATCTTATGGTTTCGCCAGATCTTTTAGATGGAAGTCAGCATATTGGTTTCTTATCACATGATGGACTTCTTCTCCTTGATGAAAAATTTCAGATGCCTCTTTCCATCATATTGGACAGAGGAGTAGAGAAAGAACCATTATCTGAAAAAGAAATGCGTTCGATGATCCAAGACAAAATGGGTGAGCATGTAAGTCTTTATCCAATGAAAGACATTTGTGATCGTGTTTTTGGAAAATCTGTATATGCATCTGCCATGATTTTAGGAGTTGCTTTTCAGTCGGGAAGAATTCCGTTTTCTCTTTCCAATATGTTGGATGCCTTCAGAAATACCATGAAAAAATCAGAGCTTGAAAATAACCTCACAGCATTTCATCTTGGTCGAAGACTTTATTTGGAAGGAACTGATTCTGTTCTGGCAACTCTAGCGCCAAAAGAAAAAGAGCCGACAACCATCTCTCTTTTTGGTCTATCATTAAAACAAAGTCTTCTTCCTTGGCATAACAAGAATATCATTATCAAAAGTTTTAATCATCATCTTGAACGATTAAATAAATATTTCCCTGATATTAGAAGAGATTATCTTGCTCAGTATTTACACGATATTTTTATTTATGACAGAGGGGCGAAGGCCCAAGACTTTGTCACGAATGCCGGACATGTTTCAGAACTTTATAAAGATAAGGAAGAGCAGAGAATTGCACTCCGGACCCTTGCAAAAACATATTGGGTAAAAGATGAAGTGTTTGTTTCTCATTTGATGCTTTCGCCTCTTCAAGCTTGGAGAGACCGTAAATTCTATGGACGCTTAGGAACCTCTTTTAGAAAGACTCATATTAACAGACCCGCTTTTGATGTCTTTGGCACCACAATTGAATTCGATATCAATCCAAAAGATTGGATGCTTGGAATAATGAGGCATTTTCGAATTCTTAGATTGATTCTTCCTTCTTGGCATAAGAAAGAGAAGAAAATCAACATTGAGATACGAAACGAGATTCTTGGTCCTTTGACAAAAATTCCTGATGGTGAAAGAAGAAAACGTTTGAAGAACCTTGAAAACATCAAGGGTTATAGAGATGTTCGTTACAAGAGTGCACAAGGCATAGTTTCTTTTGATGATGAGAAAAATTTAGGTGGCAAGCCTCAGGAACAGATATGAGAAAATCTGTTTCAGCGATTTTTACCCATCGTGACAAACTTTTCTATATGACCAGACAGAATTATCTTTCTGTTTTTCCTGGATATACTGCTTTTCCCGGTGGGAAAGTCGATAAATCTGATTCAAATAAAAGTATTGATAATGAGCTTGTAAGAACATTTGAACCGGCCCTTATTCATGCCCTTTCTAGAGAATGTCAGGAAGAATTAAATTTTGATTTGATAGGAGCGTTGGAGTTTGGAGATATTCTCGACATCAAAATGATTGGAATTGCAGTTACTCCTGAGTTTAATCCTTATCGTTTTGAAAATTATTATTTTAAAATCGAATTGGATTCTGAAATAGACTTCAATGTTGATGATAATGAGGCAGCAGAAGCTGGTTGGATAAGCCCTGATCAACTCTTGGCAAGATATGATAATGCTGAAATCATGGCAGTTCCACCGACAGTTGGGATCATAAGAACTCTTGCCGATGATATAAAATACAAAGGGGAACTGAAACTGACTCTTCCTCACGATCCGGAAACTGAAGTTCCAATGATTGAATCCATAAAGGGCGTTCGTCAGTTCCTCCCATTAAGTAACACTTTTCCTCCCGCAAATAGGACCAATTGCTTTTTGATTGGTGATGATCGTGAAGGTGTTTTAGTAGATCCTAGTCCAAGGGATGAAATAGAAAAATCGAAACTTCTCAAAAGTCTTAGGCATTTTATTGTAGATGAAATTTTCATTACTCATCATCATCCTGATCATCATGAATTCGCTGTTGATATGGCCCGAACACTCGATGTCCCCATGGGGATGGGTAAATGGACATATGAACGCATTAAAAAGCTTTGGGGTGAAGATTATTTTCACGATCGAAAAATCAAATTTTATGAAGAAGGTGATGTCCTCACAACTTCACTTGGTAAAAAAGTCTTGGTTTATGAAGTACCTGGTCATGATGAAGGTCAATTGGCATTGGCCCCTGAAACTATGAGTTGGTTTTTGGTTGGGGATCTCATTCAAACAGTAGGAACTGTTGTAATTGGAGGAGAAGAAGGCGATATGGCCAAATACTTCACCTCACTTCAAAAAGTAATTGATCATAATCCAAGATTTATTATTCCAAGCCATGGAATTGCTCTAGGTGGAACAAATAAACTTTCCATGACACTCAAACATAGAATGATGAGAGAAGAGCAAATTGCCAAGCTTCACGCTGAGGGAAAAACCAAACAACAAATGCTCGAAATTGCCTATGAAGGGCTTGATAAAGCGCTCCAAAAATATGCCATGAAAACAATTGAGGCCCACTTGAAAAAGCTCGGCCTTGAGATAGAATGACACCATAACTTTTTAAAGGTGAATCATGAAAAATAGACTACTTGTTTTGTTGGTTATGTCCCTCTTCCTCACTAGTTGTGCCAGTGTTTTCAGTCGTTCTGAAGATACTGTAACTATTAAAACAGCTCCTGAAGGCGCAACAGTCTATTTGGATGGTGATGAAATAGGACAAACGCCTTTAACCAAACCTATCAAAAGAAGGATGGCAGCCCATAAAGTCACTATCAAAAAAGAAGGATATAAAACTCAAACCTTTACTTTGAAAAAATCTGTAACAACTGCTGCTTTCTTCAACTGTACATTCATTCTTAGCTGGGGAACAGATGCTCTGACCGGCAAAATGTTTGAATATAGTCCCAATAGTTATTTTATAGATTTGGAAAACACGAAAACAGGTAGTACCACTCCAGAATCCTTGAAATATTTACTTGTGAACCACAAAGATCTAGTAAAAGATTTTTCCAAAAGAGGTGGAGAATACTCCAAGAACCTTTCAATGATGCTTGGAAAAGATCATCAAAAGATGATTGAGTGGGCCAATGACAATATGGAACTCGTCAGCTTTATGGATTCAGTCGATCTGCACGCAGAGCTTACTGAGCTATGATTTAAGCTCAATCTTTTCCATAAGATAGCCAAGTACATCTGACTTCACAACTTCTATCGAAGTTGAAAGCATTGATGGAAAGGCTTCTCTTTTGAATATCATCTGGTCTTCAAAAGTTTCAAAATACTCATCAGCAATATCATTGTCCTGATTATCGAGTACTTTGATTAGATTAGGACTATTCACCTTGGCGAGAACTTGTCCCTTTGGGACATTATTGAAGTTTAATTTTTCAATCTGCGGAATGAATGAAAAATTGACCTCTTGATCAAATTTTCCAATGAAATCTATCCATGACCCCTCTGGAATTTTCATTCTAGCTACTGTTTTGTAAATATCACCATTATATTCAGGAAGATGATCAGGAGTCGTTTCAATCAACTCATTGAGATACTCGACTACTGAATTCAAAGCTTCCATATCTCCAGGTTTTCCACATTCCAAAGTCACACTAGGACAGTACTTAGATGTGGCCATCATGAAGACTTCGCTAGGTTCTGTTACGTAGATCAATGGACTATGAAACAAACCGGCCAGCTTGAGAGTTAGTGGGTCCGTTTGACTGACACATCCGTATTTTGGGTTATTCCCTGAAGTATTATGGATATCGACACAGGCCAGAGGATTAAGCTCCTCAATTTTATGTAAAAGGTCTTTGGCCAATTCATGCCATTCAGTATTTCCTTTCCCCCAAATTCGATTGAAATCTGGTTGGTCATCCATGTGTCTTTTACTTTTTGAAGCAGCTTTAGGGTTTCCTAGGACAATGACAAGACTTCTTGGAAGCCTTGTTTCACTGTCCCAATATTTTTCTAAAAACTTTTGAAGAGCAAAGAAACCAGTTGTTTCGTTACCGTGAAGTAAAGTCGAAATGACATATGGTCTTTCTTCTTTACCTCTAAGATGGAAAACGCTTGGTCCTTTGAATTCTTTCTCTACTCCTAAAGGAGAAATCTGAAAGAAGTTCGGTGGGATCCCATCATATGTAAACCAGCGCATTTGCTCTCCTTGGATTTTCTATTTTTTACCGGCCATCAAAGAATCGACAATTTCCGGATTCAAAAGAGTCGAAGTGTCTCCCATATTGCTAGTATCATCTGCAGCAATTTTACGAAGAATCCTTCTCATAATTTTTCCAGATCTAGTTTTTGGCAGACCTGGAGTGACTTGTACTTTATCAGGCTTGGCAATTGGACCGATGACTTTTGTCACAATGTCATTCAACTCTTTTTGAAGAGTATCTTCGTTTGCAGGAGGCTCCTGACAAATGACATAGGCATAAATTCCTTGTCCTTTGATGTTATGAGGAAAACCAACAACTGCAGACTCTACCACGTTTGGATGTTCGTTGATCGCATCTTCGACTTCAGCAGTTCCAATTCTGTGTCCAGAGACGTTGATCACGTCATCAACACGACCAGTGATTCTGTAATTTCCTTTGGCGTCTCTTCTGGCACCATCACCAGTAAAGTATTTTCCTGGATATGTGGAAAAATATGTTTCTTTGTATCTTTGATGGTCTCCCCAGATGGTTCTTGCCATACCTGGCCAAGGTCTATTGATACAAAGATTTCCTTCAGCTGGATCACCTTCAATGATTTTACCTTCGGCGTCCACGAGGACAGGCTCTACACCTGGGAGTGGCTTGGTAGCATGCGCCGGAATAAGCTCTGTAATTCCCGCAAGAGGGGAGATCATGATCCCTCCAGTTTCTGTTTGCCACCAAGTATCCACAATTGGGCATTTTTCTTTTCCAATATTTTTATTGTACCAAGACCAGGCCTCTTCGTTGATTGGTTCACCAACACTTCCAAGAACTTTAAGAGTCGAAAGCGAGTGCTTTTTAACATAAGAAATATCACAGGCCTCAAGAGCTCTAATGGCAGTCGGGGCGGTATAGAAATGTGTGACTTTGAGCTTGTCACAAATTTCCCAAAAACGTCCGGCATCTGGCCATGTTGGCACACCTTCAAACATCACAGTAGTGGAACCATTGAGAAGTGGTCCGTATGTAATATAGGTGTGACCCGTAATCCAACCAATATCAGCTGTACACCAGTAAATGTCGTTTTCTTCTACTTGAAAAACGTTTCTGAATGTATGGTAAGCATAGGTCATATAACCAGCAGTTGTATGAAGAAGACCTTTTGGTTTACCTGTTGATCCTGATGTATAGAGAATGAAGAGCGGATCTTCAGAATCTAGTTCTACTGCAGGACAATCAGTTGAAGCAGCATCCATCAACTCTCTTAAAGAGAGATCTCTTCCTTCTTTCCAATCAACATCACAACCAGTCCTTTTCATGACCAGGACTTTCTCAATACTAGGACAGTCTTTCAAGGCCTCATCAGTAATGGCCTTGAGAGGAATGATTTTATCTCCTCTGTAACCACCGTCATTCGTAATGACCATCTTACATTCAGAGTCTTGGATCCTTCCTGCAAGTGCCTGGGCCGAAAAACCACCGAAGACCACAGAGTGAATGGCCCCGATACGTGTACAGGCCAGTACACCAATCAATAGCTCTGGTACCATCGACATATAGAAACAAACTCGGTCACCTTTTTGAATTCCATTGTCTTTCATGACATTGGCCATTCGACAAACTTCAGCGTGGAGCTCTTTATATGTGAATGTTCTAGGTGCGACTTTTGGATCGTTGTCTTCATATATGACGGCGACCTTGTCTCCACGAGTGTCAAGGTGACGATCGAGGCAATTATAAGACATATTGGTCTTTGCTCCTTCAAACCATTTAACATTCAAGTCTTCAAAATTACCTGTTTGGACTCTGTCCCATTTTTTGAACCAATGAAGCTCGTCAGCGATTTTGCTCCAGTAGGCGTCAGTATCCTTGAGGGATAGGTTATAGTGTTCGTTGTATTCATTGATATTTGTTATTCGGCTCATCCTTCCTCCCTAATGTTCGGCGGCATCATTATATTAGATCATTCAGAGCAGGTATTTTTGCCTCTGATATGCAAAATAACAAGGATTTAGGCACAAACCTGATAATTATCTGAAATTTGGTTCACAGCTAAAAATACGCCAACTTTGGTTTGCAGTGATTGTTATGATTTTAGGCTCACAAATCTATCTGTTAATTGATTAATTACAGACACTTAGGTGCGGTTTTTTCTTAGAATTAAGGGTTTTCCAAGAAAATACTCGGGTCAGAGGCTGCATCGCAATAAAATCAATATTATGAGATCAGTTACTTGAGAATTTCGTGTTGAGTTCCGATAAGTCGTTGAGGATTATTTTATGAAAAGATCGATTTTAACAGTTTTAATTGCGTTGATGTTGAGTGTTGGCTCAGCTCAGGCTTATTTTGGTCTTGGCAGTAGCCTTTGGGATTTAGGCTCTAGCTTTTATAACTCAATCACCAGCGACAGTGTCGATGCAGCTGAAGACACGAAAAATGACGTAGAAGAATCTACTTTAGATGATTCTGATTCACTCTTAAGTGATTCTTGGTTTGATGATCTCTGGGACGACATCTGGGGAACCAACGATGTTGACCTATCTACAAATACATGTGGAAAAGAAAAATCAAGTTGTCTTATTTTTTGTGGTCTCGGATGGGACTCTCTCTTTGGTTTCATGGATAATGATTGGTTTAAAAATATTTCATGTAATAAAGCAGATTATACAACTGGAAGTTCAAGCGCAGCAGTTGTTGATCAAAAGAATTATTGTCAGTGTCTAGGTAACGACGCCTCCTTTCCTAGAGAGGGTGCCAAAGATGTTGTTCAAAACTTAGTAGAACAAAAGAAAAAAGAAATGATGGCCGATGCTTTTGCTAAATACCAAGGTGTGGCCAAAAAGCTAGCTGAATTTGCACTTGATCCTGAAGCTCAAAAATATCTAAGTGATAAAGACACTTGTCTTCCAGGTAATTTTCAAAAAATTGAAAAAGCACTTTTCGAAAGTCCAGGTGCAAATGGACAACCATCTTGTAATGGTAACTCCAAGAAGCTAATGGAAACTGCCCTAAACGATGAAATTGAAGCCTACGCAAAAGCTGCTGCAAGTTGTACAGGAACTGATGAACAAAAGGCAGCGTGTTTAGATAAAATTCCTAATAAGCATGTCAAAGATAGAGAGACACTTGAAAAGTTCAGAACTGAGAGGGTTCCTAGTTTAGATGCAGAAAAGAATAAAGATAAAGATCTTTCAACTATGGGTGCATGGCTTGATTTTCAACTTAAAAATGAATTTGTCGAGGATTCAATTCGAAACTTGGGTTTGAAGCGTGATAAAATACCTGATCCTCAAAAAATTATTGATCAAGACTTCAGTAAATTAAGTTATGACTTTTTTGGAGTCGTAAGGAATGCCCAACTAAACGTAGCCGCTGAAGAGAGTAGAACCCCTGCTCAAATTGTCTCTTCTGGTATTGCTGAGTATATCGCCAATGGGATGAGTTGTGGAGAAGGTGGATGTCGTCACCTGGCCACAGCAATCAGATTGACTAACCCAGAACTCGATCAAAGTGCTGGACCTAGACCTGGAGATGGTCACGAACATTCACATGTGAGTATCGCTGAAATTGCAAGTCGATACAATAGACCAGTGGATAATACAGAAGAAAGAAGACCTGCTGAATTCAGAGGACAAGGACAAGGTGGTTTTAGTAAGAGATTGATTGATAGATTTCTTGTGAAAAACTTCAGAGAAACAATGGGATCAGCGAGGGATATATTAGAATCAGTTGAAAGAAATATCTCGGAACTTGAAAAGGATGCTTCTAATCCACAAAACGCTGCAATGTTAGCTAATTTAAAAGGAATTAGAAGTGGTCTTCAAGGTGTCGTTTCTCAAGTCAAAGCCGCTGGAGTTACTAGTGCAGATGGCGACAAGAGCTTACCAGATGACAAAGTGCTTGAAGTCATAAAATCTTCATTTGCAGGTGGAACACCTCAAGAAATTGAAGCTGGTCTACTCGGTTTCAATAGAATTGCTGCCAGTGTAAAAGTTAAAAAAGCAGACATGGAATGTCGTCGATTGATTGAAAGTTTCACGAATATGTGTGCCATGTTCAACGAAGATAATTTCTCAGCAGGTCACTTCCTTGGAACTGTAAAATCAGCAGATCCTCCACCAAAATCTGAAGTAGACTTCAGCAAAATCAAATCTCTAGCTTCTGATGCGGTTCCTGAATATGACAAAGATGGAAAGAAACTTAGCAAAGAAGAGAAAGATAAGATTGTTGCTGACATGGAAAAAACGATTGATCAGTTGGCTTGCTATGAATCAAATCAACTTGGTGGAATGATTGTCGAAGGTGAAAATGCAATTTTACATCCTCCATATTTTGATGGAAAAGGAAACTGGCTTTCTTGCATGAAAACATGTTCAAGAAAATATAGTTTCAATGGTCAAGAAAGTGAGATGAAGTACTGTGCACTTTCTAATGAGAAATGTCCGAATGAGATGGCTCCACTTGATCCTGATGCATCTCCTACTGATGATATCTATCACGCTGACCCAATCGTAAACCAAGTTTTTAGAAACTTGAAAGGTGCAGGTCTTAGACCGCCAGAAGTAAAAGATGAAACTCAGCTTGCAGATGACTCTGTAAGGGATGCTGTTGATCCTAATGCTGGTAAAGACCCAAATTCTGGTGGCAATACTGGTCTATATTCAAATATCAATGATGATACTTACCAAAGAACTTATTCAAAACCAGTAGATAAGTCTAAATCGGATTATTTCGATGCTATTTCTAGAGGTGGAGATCTCGCTCTGTCTGGTGAGCCTCCAATGACTTATAAAGATTATCAGAAGAAAATGCAGATTGGTCCAGATCCAGCTGAGAGAGACGATTCATCGGTAAGCAAAGTTTATTCAGATCAAATGAAGCCAACTGAAGTTAATCAAGATGGAACAGTTTCAACTCCGCAAATTGTAGACCGTACGTCTGGTCAACCAATTCAATCAAGTCAATTGTCGACAATTGATTCTCAAATCAATCGAAACAACAAGTCCTTGGTAGAAGCTGGATCTCAAATTGGAGACATTGAAACCAAGATTAAAGAAGCTAATGATTCAGGAAATAGCTCAGCAAATGCTGAATTAAATGATCAGTTAGCTGCTCTAAGGGCCCAAATTGAATCTCTCAAAAATGATAATAAAAAACTAGCATCAGAGAGGGATGAAGAAATTGCCAAGATTGCTAAAGCAAGAGAAGAAAGAAAAGCTGCTCAAATTGCCGCTGCTCAAAGAGACAATGGTGGAAACACTGGTGGAGATGGCTCTTCTTCAGTTATTCCTTCATTCTCAACCAAGAGTGCGATAGTGAGTTCTGATAATGGTGGAACAACAGGTACTGGATCATCCGGAATCGTATCAGGAAGTGCAGGTTCAGTAGGTAGCAATAATGTTGCAGGCCCAGGGACTAATACAGGACTAGGTACAGTTTCTCCAATTGGTGGATCTAATGTTGTCGGTGGTAATGGAACCATTTCATTGACTGATGCAAGTGGTGCTAAATACAGCATTAGTGCTAGTGAGTTTATCGATTTTGCTTCAATGCCTGAAGTTAAATCATTTGATTCTGCTGTAAAGATTGCTCTGGAATCTTCTAAATCGGCCTTTGTCTTTGATGGGAAGACCTATGTGAAGAAAGGTGATGGTTTTATCCAGGTATCAGCTGATAACCCTGAGCGAGCGATTGCTTCAGTAGAAGAGCCAAAGACTGTAGATGAAGTTGAAAAATTAACTGATGCCATTGCTGATAAATATGAAGTAGGTGAAGTTAAGGTAGAAGAAAAACTCGACAAGCCAAAAGAGACACCAGTCGTGGTTCCTCAAGATAAAGTTGAACCAGCTTCAAATGATGGTGAGAGGTATAATACGAGATCACTTTGGGATTATATTAAGAAAGGTGCAAATGCTTTCTACGATAGTATGTTATCCCTTCCTTCAAAGTAATGAAGTTAAAGTGACACGTTTTTTCGTCGTCAAAAATTTGTACATCAACCCCAAAAACTCTAAAAAAACAGTGTAATTTTAAAAGGTTACACTGTTTTTGTGTCTTCTTTTTTTACAATCTTAAAATTCACTAAGTTAAAGTCCTGCATCCCCCTAAAATAAAGATATTCAAGGAAAAGACTCGGTTAAAAAGTTGATCTGAAAACCGATAAGCTACTGAGGTATGTTATGAAATTGAGGATTTTCACATTTGCTTTTCTCTTAATCTTTTCTGCAGGGAATGCATATGCAGGCATCTGGGATATCTTCTCTGCGCCCTACAATTATGTTGCTGATTTGTTTTCAGGTGATGATACAGAAGTTGCTACAGGTGATTCAGTTGTTGCTGATCCAAGTTTAAGAGTCGAAAGGGAAGAAGCTCCATTAGATGATGACCTTGGTCTTCCTGATACGTCTTTGAGTCTTGGCAATCATCTTGGAACAGATTTTTTTAATACTGGATTTCTCGCTCCATATCGACCTTCTCCTTTGACTTTAAGTCCGATTACATCAACGACGGGTGCCTATTATCCTTCAAACTTCACAATGGGTAATTATAGTTCACCTTTATATGGTAATGGATTGATTGGTCCCCCGCTCAGCTATGGACCACAGATGCCTCAGACCTGTAGTATTTTTGATTATTCACTATGTGTGTTCTGCTATAGTCCATCATTTTCTTTGATTGATGATCTTTATAAAAATCAATGTGATTCATTATATAAAGATGTTCCAGATGAGCGTTCTGATAAAGATGCTGATGCTTACTGCCAATGTCATGAAGATAAAAATAAAGAAATGTTTGCTAAACCAGAAGTTAAAGATTTTATCAAAGATGCTGTCGAAAAGAAGAAAGCTGAAGTTGCCGCCGAGGTTGTCGCAAGTTTTCAAAGCATCGCCCAAGGTGTTGGATTGGCCGTGAATCATCCCTGGTTTCAGCAATATTACAATGGAACGAAAGGTCAACCTAAGCCTGAGGTCGCCTGCCAACCGAATAATTTCAAAAATATTATTGCAAATCTTGCCAAGCCAAACAGAGAAGGAAGTGCTCCATGTAAGCAAGAATCCCTCAAGAAAATGTTTGATCTTGCTGCTGAGCAAGCAGAGAAATGTGGTGAGAAAAAGACATTTGGATCAGGAAGAAAATCAGGTTCACATTCTGGACATAAAGGTGGTGGACATTGGGCAGAAGTTCGTAAGAAATTTTCTACTTTTAAAGGAAGCGATAAAGAGAAAGAATTTTGTGAAACTTTTGGAAGCATTGATGGTTTAAAAGAAAAACTAAAATTTGTAGATCCAAACGATTTTGATGGAGTGGTAGCAGGTTTCTCAGAAATTTTTGAACAAAAAGTAAATGGAGAAATTTCTGAAATGGCCAATGCAGTAGGTGGACGAAGAGATGTCGGCTTACTTTTAGGATCATTTGCCTCAAGAGCAAAAGAACTTCATGATTGGCGTAAAGAAAAAGGTATAAGTTACAGACCTGGCTTTCGAGCAACTGCTTCTGAAGAAACAAGTATGGAAGATAATGATGGCGGAAGACTTGACTATACTCCAAGGCATATTCATTCTCCTATTTTTCCAAATGGAAAGATTATCCACGATATGACGACCAATACTGATGATTTTGTTCAGACTTTTGACCCTAATTTATACTTTCAAAAAGCTCAAGAACTTTTTTCAAGAGAAGATTCCTGCGAAGGGGATCAATGTTTTGATATGGTGAGAGTTTTATCAACTGAGCCATATCTTATGGGACCATGGATGCAACAAGCGAAAGATGAAGTTCCTCTTTCTGAAGAAATGCTCAAATTGATTCAAGACCATAAAGTTATCAAATTTAGAGATGGGGATAATCAACACGTCGGTTTAAACGTATTGACTCCTGATCAGAAAAAAGCTCTTTCAAATCACTCAAAGAAAGTCTTGGATAAATTCAAATCAAAGGCCTTTCAATTTATGAAAGTTCAAAATGAGAAAGAATTGCCAAGAAATATAACTGAACTTCAAAACACTCAAAAAGAACTTGAAAGTCGATTAGCGTCGGCGATGAGACAAGGCAATGTTGATGTGACAGCCAACTTACAACAACAGATTGATCTAACAAAAGCTACTATCGAAAAGATGGAAATGCTTAAAGGCCATCTAGGTAATATGACTAAAGATGCCGGAGCTTTTACATTGAAGAATATCGAAGAGGCCATGACGGCCATGTGGGATCTTCAATCACATCAACTCGATCAAGGTTGTAAAGCAGTTCAAGATCAGGTTGAACTCTATTGTCGTTTGAATGAGCAACCTGAAATGTATAGTGCTTCTGACGTTCTTGGTTTGGATTTCAATAATAACAAAAAAATTGCCGCTGAATTTGATAAAGGAAAATCCGCATCTGAAGGTTCAACTAGTAAATTAGCGATTCTGGATGCCATGACATGTATGGAGAAAGGAAAATTTTCTCAATATCCAAAAAGTGGAGATGATTTATTTTTCATCAATGGTGCTGGAGAGTTAGACGAGTGTCATTCTAAGATTAAAGAAGATAATTTTCCTAAATTTCAATCTGATGTTTTAGGTGGTGGTGGCTATTCCACCATGATCGCAGCTAAAGAAACCTGGGAAGGGTGGAATCGATGTGAAGGTAAAGAATTTAAAACCAGAACTTCGACTTATGGTGACTCTCAAAATATCAAAGAAAGAATTGATAACGGACAGGGTAAAGAGGGGTCTTCATTTGATGATGTCGGTAAGATTACACTTGGAGATATTGCTGACTCATATAAGCAAAAAGTTCCAAGTGGAGGCAATGATACAGTAGCACAACTTGAAAAATTCAAACAAAAATATGGAGATATCAGTTCTCCATCAAAATATAGTGATGATTTCTTTGAAAAAATCAGTTTGAAATCTGAAAAAGGGAAACTTTCAGATAATTCCAACGGGGAAATCATCGAGGATGTAATTGATGAAAGAGAAGTTACAATAGATGGAAAAGCCTCAAGGGGACCTGCGTCTGAAAAAAGTAATGGAGACACTGTCGTTCAAAGTAATGGTACAGTTCAATATAATCCTCTCTATAATCGTTCAGGGCAACCAGTTGCTTCAGAAAATCTAGAAAAAATTGATGAACAACTTTCAAAAAATAACCAACAATTGGAAAACTCTGACAAAGTAACTAAAGAAATTCAGACTAGAATTGATCAGGCCGGTCCAACAGGTGTTGATCAAAGTGTACTTGATCAATTAGATGCTCTAAGAAAACAAATTGAAGAGCTTAAAAGCGATAATGAAAAGCTTGCTCTCGATAGGAAGATTGAGATTGAAAAACTGAAAAGAGAAGAACTTGAAGCTTCGATTGCTGCCGCATCAGGGAGTTCTGGTGTAAACACTAAGCCAGTAGTCGAAGACAGACCTGCCAATTTTAATACTGCCCCAGCTGCCAAAGTGACTACTACATCTGGTAATGGATCAAATGGCGTTATTGGTGGTACCTCCAATGGTGGAGTCGTTTCAACTGGAACTAGTGATTTTGTAGAAAACACCGCAAATGTTGTTCCGTCTAGTTCAAACGGAGCGAATGTTGTACAAGGAAAAACTGGAAAAAATAGTGGTAACCGAGGAGTGTTCTTAACAGGAACAACATCATCAGGAGAACAATTTAACATCTCTTCTGGAGAAGTTCTTAATTTTGAAGGACGTTCTGATGTAACTTCCTTTGATAGTGCGGTGGCCATAGCGCTTCAATCTTCTAAAAATGCTTTTGTCTTTGATGGAAAATTCTATGTTAAAAAAGGTGAGAAGTTTGTTGAAGTCACAGATGTAAAAGAGAAAGATCGTGCTGTTGCTTCGGAAGAAGAAGTTAAAGACCTCAAAGGTGTTTCAGATCTTCTTGATCGCTTGAAAGAAGAAGAAAAAGAGAAAGAAGAAGAGCCTGCTAAGGTCGTTCCCGTGGTTGAGGTTACAGATAAAGAACCAGCTTCAAATGATGACGATAGAAAGAAGGTGAAGAGTTTATGGCGAATTATCATCGATAATATAAATCCATTTAAATAATCAGTAATTACAGA
>SBGE01000249.1 GCA_006226755.1 Deltaproteobacteria bacterium
CTCTTCTTACTCCAAAGATTGCCAAGAAGCTTTCAAAAGCATTTGAAAGACCTTTCAGTTGTCTATTAACAACCTTCTTAACTGTTTTCATAGGATAGCGAAATGGAAGACCTAGATCGAAGCGAGCTAGGCAAACGAGTTCTGTTCCGACTTCCCATGAGTTATTGGTTTCAGAAAAGAATTTAATTCTTTCATTTTTGATTTTCATGTCATCAGTAATTGGAGCAACATCACCTTTTAAGTGGTCGTGAATTCCTTCAAATTTGATAAGTCCAGAAGTTGGATCATAATTTTGAGGGTACAATTCAGTAGCAAATTTATCCATGATAGATTTTTTCTCAGTTGGTGTTTGTTCTTCAAATCTTGGATAATGCTCGACAAAGTTATTCGCCATTAGAAGATATGTTTTATAGCCTTTCGAGATAAGGAACCAGTAAAGAGGGGAGAAAGGTCTCTTTAGCTTTTCCTTGAACATGTACATGATAAAGGCCATCTGAAGAGCAGATCCTCCCCAGTATTCTTTTTCAATAATGGTATCACCTGAAAAAACGCCCTTTACTTTCTTACCACCAAGTAGGAAATGGTAATCCAGGATTGTGGAAAAACCTTTGATTTCTCCATCGATCTTGTCTGTTAAAACAATCACATGGTTTTTGTTCGATAGATCAGATACAAAGACTTCCTTTGTCACTGATGCATAATACTTGTGATAAACGTTGAACATTTCATTGATTTGCTTCTCTGATAGCATTTCAAGTGGGATTGTTCTTGCTTCTAATCTCTTGGCTTTCATAACACTTTCTCTCTATGATCTTACATTCTAATAACGTTATATTCGTTAAGCTTCACATTTTCGTATTTTGCAATCTGTCCATTGCACCAGTTCACAGTGACGTCGATTGGTCCATTATGATGTCCAACTCCGAAGTGAATTCTGAGGTCGTTCTGAGCTTCAAAACCATTTACTAGTTGAGCTTCTCTGAATTGTGTCACTTTCTTTCCAAGTTCATTTGTATAAGAAAGAATGATTGATGAACCTAGACCTTGACTGTTACAAGTCTTGGCATCACCTTCAAGAACAAACCCTGCCCAGTTTCTTTCGCCTTCATCTTTAACAGGCTTCATGTTGTTTTTATAAATAGTTGGTCTTTCAAATTGTCTGGTGACAATCAAGTCCAGCTTTCCGTCATTATTAAGGTCAGCAGCAGCCATTCCTCTAGAGTTACCTTTGTAATCCATACCGATCTTTTCAGCGACATCAACAAAAGTATTCGCTTTGTTTCCTGTATTTAGATAGAGACGATTAAGTTCTTTTCCGTAGATACAAAAACCTCTGATGTCACCCCAGTTGTTTACGTATCTGTGAACAGATGGAGCTGATCTTGCGATTTTTTCATTCACATACCAAAAGTCAGGACACTCATCATATTTTTTGTCGATCATATCATCGACCATACCGTTGGCCTGGGCTATGTCTAGAAGTCCGTCATTGTTGAAGTCAACAATTGAGGCTCCCCAACCAAAGCGATCTTCGTTAAGAGCATTTCTTGTAGTGGCCTCATCGATGATTTGTGGTTTGTTAGAAGTTTCACCTTCTTTGAACATCCATAGAAGTGAGCCTTCGGCCTGTAGTTCATGGTGAACGTTTGAAACATAAACATCCTGCCATCCGTTCCCGTCAACATCAGCAATAGTGGCATTCATACCTTTATAAGTGTCTTTTCCAACTGAACCAAAGATTTTACCTTCGATTTTCTCGAATCTCTTTCCTTCGATATTGTAATAAAGATTGTCTGGACCAAAGTCATTGGCGATATAAATATCTGTCCAACCATCTTTATTCAGGTCACCTGTTGCGATGGCAAGAGTCCAGAAGTGCTCAGGCATACCCATTTCTTTTGAATCTTTTTGGATGAATTTTCCATTCTCATCTTGCATGAAGATGTCATTCACACCGCCATTGTCGGCCATGTGCCATGAAGCGTGCATGAAGTTAAACATTCTAACGTCACCTTCATATTCAGCTTCAGGAAGTTTAAAAAGATTTAGTCTTTGTGGCTTGTCAGCTGGGTAGTCTGGTAAATTCTTTGGCCAAACGTTACCAATGATCAAATCAAGTCTTCCATCTCTGTTGATATCAAGAAAGTTTGCAGAAATTGAGTTGGTGTAAACATCCAATCCTTTTTCTTTTGTGACATCTTTGAAGTCAGCAATTCCTGTTTGAGTAAGTTGGTTTTCAAGAAGAATTGGAGAGCCAAAGGCATAAGTAATGAAAAGATCCAAGTCTTTATCATTGTCGATATCAACAAACATGGCATTTGAAGGAACACCATATTTTTCAACATTCACAGTCTTCTCTTCAATCATTGGAAGAGCAACTCTTTCAAATTTGAAGTCACCTTTATTAATATAAAGTGCATTTCGGTCAGCATCTCTTTTAAGGATGTTTGTAAAGAACATGTCTTGAAGACCATCACCGTTGTAATCACCAACCGCAACACCATCACCAACAGACATAATCCACTTGGCAAGGTGCTGAACTCTTGGGTCAACTCTGTCAAGGACATCACCATTGATTGGATTAATTGATGTTGTCTCAGGACCTATTGATTCAAATCTCAAAGAAAGATTATTAATTGATAGGGTAGGCTTAATGACATTGTTATACATTCCCATTGAGACAAGCGCGATAGAACCAAGAAGTAGAGGTCTTTGCCAGTATCCACTTCTGATAAATTTATCCATAAAGTATTTGATAGGATTGCGAACTTGAATCATCTCTTTTGTATGTAGGTAAGTCAGCCTTCCTAGTTGAAGAGTCAAACCTGCAAAAAAGAATGTATGGTAACTTTGCTTTAAATGAAAAATAAGATCAAACAAGGCCAGTAGAAAACCAACGATGATCTGTTGTTTTTTATCTCCTGGCGATGTCGCAGGATCTGTAATCATAAAGAATGTAAAAAGGAAAAATGCCGGCGATGTAATCGTTCCGAAGAATAGAGTAATAAACGGCAAGTGATGCTTCATTAGCCAAGCTCTGAAAAGAATCTGACAAGTGAAAAAGAAAAGAAAAGAGAGAACAAGTGGCAATCTCTTAACTTTTGGAACTAATAGGAACATTCCAAAGCCAGCAATGAAGATTCCAAAGTTGGCAATCCCTGTCCACTGATAAGCTGGAGAGGAAGTAATCAAAGTACTGGCAAAGAGAAGTGAAAAACTCACAGCTGCTTGAGCAGGGTTGAGTAAGTGCCTATCGTTATAAGTAAAAAGAAACTTTGATCCGATTGCAAAAAAGACTGGGATAAAGAGAACATAAAAATTATGGCTATAATTTAAAAGAATACTCAATGAAAAGCTTGTGATCATGGCACTGAAAGGGAAGGCCAATACTCTTTTAAATGCATAAAGAAGGATTACTTCAAGAAGCATTGCCGAAAGTGTGGTCACAATTGCTTGGGCCGGAGTTCTATTGAATCCAAGAACTGTAAAGCCAAGAACCAAGTAACTGAAAAGGATGATGGCGATCACTTTCTTAGGGTCAGCATTTTGTACAAACCTCAAAGGAGATAGCAGGACCTCAATAAAGGACTTATTTTGCTCTTTTTCCTGGCCGCCAATAAGGACACCCTGGTTGGACCTGATTCCCATAACTTTCTCCCAATTCAATAAATAGATGGATTTTATGGTGCAACACGTATGCCAGATTTATGGTCATTTTGAGGACCTAGAAGGTAAAGATTACAGGTACTTACATTTGTGCGAGTCGCCAGATTTCTGTCATGTCAATAGTTTAGACACTCCTTCTAAAACAATCTGACAATAGTGCTTTGCATATAATCTTATGCTCCAAAGGCCGCTACGCTCATTACATACCTAAAGGAAAACACATATGAGCATTCGACTTTTGAACTACTTTCAATTGATTTTTCTTCTCTTATTCTTCTCATGGGCATGGCAAGGTCAAGCTCAAGATTTTGAACTACCTTACATGAGTTCAAGCCCAATATATAAAGGTGAAAAGGGATTAGTTGAGCTTCCTGAAATGATGCCTGAAGTGAAGACAATGCGTGTGCTTGTTTTTCCTCACACTCTAAAAAGAGATGGTCGTCACGGGATTCCTGATGATCCAAAAACGGTGACTTTTCTTTCTAGTGAGCCCATGAC
>SBGE01000180.1 GCA_006226755.1 Deltaproteobacteria bacterium
CCTTTAACCGTCTCAGCATATTCAACAAGAAGTTCAGTAGCGTCCGGTCTACGATTCAATAGAACGTCTTCGATCTTAGTCATTAGATCTTTATTTACTTCTTCGTAAACTTCGAGCATACCGGCGTTGACGATCCCCATATCAAGTCCAGCTTCAATAGCATGGTAGAGGAACGCTGAGTGCATGGCCTCTCTCACAACATTGTTGCCTCTAAAACTGAATGAAACGTTCGAAACACCACCAGAAGTCAAAGCTCCAGGGCACTTCTGTTTGATTTCTCTGACAGCTTCAAAAAAGTTAACGGCATAATCGTTATGCTCATCAATCCCAGTTGCAACAGTAAGAATATTTGGATCGAAAATGATATCTGCTGGATCAAAGTTCAATTTCTCAGTTAGTAACTTGTAGGCCCTGACACAAATATCGACTTTGTGTTGTTTTTCTACCGCTTGTCCCGTTTCGTCAAAGGCCATCACAACAACAGCGGCACCATAGCGCTGAACAAGTTTTGCTTGCTCAAGAAATTTCTCTTCGCCTTCTTTTAGTGAAATCGAGTTAACGATGGCCTTCCCCTGAACACATTTGAGTCCGGCTTCCAAAACTTCCCATTTAGACGAATCGATCATGATAGGAACTTTTGAAATATCGGGTTCACTGGCCACAAGTCTTAAAAATCTTGTCATGGCCGCAACACCATCGATCATCCCTTCATCGAAGTTGACGTCAATAACGTTGGCTCCACTTGCAACTTGTTGAGCAGCCACTTCTAGAGCAGCGTTGTAATCATTATTTTTAATTAGCTTGGCAAAAGCAGCTGAACCCATGACGTTGGTTCTTTCACCAACCATCAAAAATGGTTTTCCTTGACTTGGAATCAAATTCATCGGCTCAAGACCTGAAAGATAAGTCCCAAGTGGCTTCTTTGAAATTTCTCTTGGTTTTACATCTTTAACCGCTTCAACCACTGCTTTGATATGATCCGGAGTCGTTCCACAACAACCTCCAACCATATTGACGAAACCTTCCTCGGCGAAATCTCTTAAAAACTTGCCAGTGTCTTCTGGCTTTTCATCGTATCCAGTTTCACTAAGAGGGTTAGGAAGTCCTGCGTTCGGGTAACAAGACGTATAACAGTTAGCTACTTTCGCAAGCTCTGCCATATACGGTCTCATCTCTTCTGCACCAAGAGCACAGTTAATCCCAACTGAAAGTGGCTTAGAGTGATTGACTGAGTTGAAGAAAGCTTCAACTGTCTGACCAGAAAGGGTTCTTCCAGAGTTATCTGTAATAGTCACAGAAATCATCACTGGAATTTTATAATCAACTTCGTCTTGTAGTTTTGAAATTGCAAAAAGAGCAGCTTTTACGTTCAGGGTATCAAATGTTGTCTCTGGCAAAAGAATATCAGCGCCGCCTTCAAGAAGGTCTTTGGCTTGCTCGTAATAATTTTCAACCAACTCATCATACGTCACAGCTCTGAAGTCTGGATTGTTGACGTCTGGAGAAATCGAAGCTGTTCTATTAGTAGGTCCCATGGCTCCGGCAACGAAAACTTCGCGGCCAGGATTTTCTTTCATGAATTCAATTGCAACTTCTTTGGCGATCTTGGCTGATTCAACGTTAATCGCTTTAACAGCTGATTCCAAACTGTAGTCAGCTTGTGCAATCTTAGTTCCAGAAAATGTGTTGGTTTCAATAATGTCTGAACCAGCCTCAAGGTATTGCTTATGAATGGCCTTGATGACATCCGGTCTAGTGATAGACAGTAGGTCGTTATTTCCTTTGAGATCTTTTTTGTGATCTTCAAAGTGACCTTTTCTGAAGTCAACTTCTTCAAGTTTGTACTTTTGAATCATGGTGCCCATGGCGCCGTCCAAAAACACAATTCTCTTCTTCAAGAGGTCAGCAAGTTTCTGACCTCTTTCATTGTACTGCTTGTTTGTTACTGTCATTTTCCTACCTGAATTTCTTTACGACTTCCAAAACTGATTCGGTGTCATTCATGATGTAAAAGTGAACTCCTGGAACGCCAAACTCCAAAAGCCCTTCGGCCTGCTTCATGGCGTGCTTAATTCCAATTTCAACAACATGGTCTGGGTTCTCGGTGATTTCGTCGACAAGTTCGTCTGGGAAATCAATATAGAAATGTCTTGGAAGCGTTTGAAGTTGCTTCACATTTTTAATGATCTTTAGGCCTGGAATGATAGGAACGTTGATTCCTTCTTCACGACAAAGTTTGACGTAATCAAAGAAAACTTTGTTATCAAAAAACATTTGCGTTGTGATGTAGTCAGCGCCGGCATCGATTTTCTTTTTGGTATAAAACATATCGCTCTTCATGTTTGGAGCTTCAAAATGTTTTTCAGGGTAGCCTGCGACTCCAATTCCAAAATCCAGTGGTCTTGCACCAGAAATTTCGTTAATGAATTTTCCGTTGCGTGCATCGGCTAACTGTTCAACCAAATCGGATGCGTAGTGGTTACATGATCTACCGGTATCAATTTTCTTGTTATAGTTTGGGCCGTCTCCTCTAAGAGCGAGAACGTTGTGAACACCGAGATAATTGAGTTCGATCAACGCATCTTCAGTTTCTTCTTTGGTGAATCCAAGTGAGAGGATGTGGGCAACAGTATCGATTTTGAATCTGTTTTGGATAATCCCGCAGATCCCCATGGTTCCTGGACGTTTTTTATAAATTTTTCTCTCGATTGTTCCGTCAGACTTTTCGTTATAAAAAGCGCCAGCGGCGTGAGCTGTCACGTCAATCCATGGTGGATTGTAAGGAACGAGTTCTTTAACGATGTCGATAATATCTTGAACTGTGCGGCCTCTTGGTGGAGGAACGATTTCGTAAGAAAAGAGTGGATCGGTTGCTTTATCGAGGTGTTCGATGACTTTCATGTGTTTTACTGCCCTGTGTTGCCTGAATGCCCTGTAATAGAGGGCTATTCTAAGCTTTTTGGACTGTTATGAATAGTCTTCGGCGAAAAAAATTAGTGTATTATTTGTTTAGAATTTGTTTAGTCTGAATGCAGCTTAAAAGCTTAAAGGCCCCCATTTTTGGGGGCTTTTCTAAGTGGGAAGGAAAGGCTGACGACTGTGCCGTGGCCTTGGAGAGAGTCAATTTCGAGTTTGCCTCCCCACTGGTTCATGGATTTCTTGGCGTGCATGAGTCCAAGTCCTGAGCCATGAGCTTTTCCAAAGCTTCCGCCAGTTTTCAAGATTCTCATCAGTGTGAGGTCATCGATCCCTTTTCCGGTGTCACGAATGTGAATGTTCAAATGATTTTTGTGGAGGTTGGTTTTGATGGAGATGCCGCCTTTGTTTTCGATGGCATCGATGGAGTTATCGATGATGTTCGAGAGAACTCTTTGGAATTCTTTTCGCTCTACTGACAAGAAGTGATTTCCTTTTGGAAGTTTGATTTGAATATCTTTGAGTCTGTTTTGCTTTTCACTGATGACTTCGTTGATGGCGTCTTCGACGTGAAAATCGCTTAGTTTTTTCTTTCTGGTGGTTAGTAGTTCGCTAGCTCTGCTTTTTGCTTTGTTAAAAAGCTTAATCTGTTCTCTATCGAGTGAATCCATTGCGCTTTCAATGAGGGCGCACAGTGCTTGGACTGGTGACTTCAGGTCGTGAAGTAGCATTTGGTTTTCAAGGTTCATGTTTGCGGCCATGTTCATAAATTCTCCCTAGTTCAATTTGTCGTGTCGTTTGCTGGTGACTGATTTATTGAGCTGAGCTTTAATTTTCAATTTGATTCCACAATGAGCTTTCCGTTTCCCACCATGGTGGGATGCTGGTTTGCTTTGTGGGACAAACTTTCTGTCTGGGACATGTAAGTTGCTGTAATAATGTGGTTTATCTTTTGCTATTTCCCATCTTGGGAAACAATCTTTGTAGAATTTTCAATTGCTCTTGAAGTCTGGTGCTGCTCTTGGTTAAAGATCACCACAGTTTTTAGCAGAACTTAATTTAAGACAGAGACGGGAAATTCAATTTATGACGACTATGACGTATGAGCAGGAGAAGGAATCTCTCGCGCGCGTACTCAGGGACAAGATTTTCAGTTACAAGGCTGCGCGCCCAAATCTCAGTTCATCTCAGATCGCATCCAAGTTCGGTATGTC
>SBGE01000002.1 GCA_006226755.1 Deltaproteobacteria bacterium
TTTGCTTTAAATAAGGAATATGGACAAGTGTCTGTGAAGTAAAACATGATGTTTGTCATAAAAGGATTAATTTGTATTAACAAAAATTGAGTGAAATGGAAATGATGGACACGATTATATGGGCTATTCAAATAGGTCTTGCGATTATCTTCTTGTATTTTGGAAGTTTAAAAATGTTTTTACCAATAGAGAAAATTGAAAAGAAGGTGACATGGGCACATGATTATTCCATTTCTAAATTGAAGTTTTTTGGATTTCTAGAGGTTACTGGTGCAATTGGATTGTTAATTCCATGGCGACTGGATATTTTTCCTATTCTGACGCCAATGGCAGCGACTGGATTAGCCATGGTCATGGCTGGCGCTGGTGTGGTTCATCTTCACAGAGATGAGTTTAAAATGTTAGGACTTAATGTATTCATCATTTTTCTTTTAGCAGGAGTCGGATTTCATTCATTGATCGATATATTCGGTATAGAGGTGAATGTATAATTGATTTTTAATAGTATTTAAATTAAGTTCAAATGAAAGATTTATTAGAAAATGACAATTATTTAGAATTGACAGTTGGCAAAATAGTTGCTCGAGATTATCGAAAGGCCTTAGTTTTTAGGTCGAATGGGATTGACTTTTGTTGTGGAGGAAATATCTCTGTTGAGAAAGCATGTAAGGAGGTTGGTGCTGATTTGTCAATTGTACTAGAACAGTTACGAATTCTTGACCAAGGTGAATCAAACTTACCAGACTTTAATGCATTACCGCTGGATCAACTGATAGCGTTCATAGTGAATAAGCATCACAAGTATACGGTCGACACATTAAGAGAATTGGAGCCTTTGATTGCAAAAGTTGCTATGGTTCATGGTGGATGGAGGCCAGAATTGCACGAAATAAAAGATATTTTCGGACAGTTAAAAGATGAGTTGATGTCTCATATGCAGAAAGAGGAAATGGTTTTGTTTCCGGCAATTATCTCGTTATTTAGAGGAGGGGATTCGTCTTTTTGCGGAAATTCAATTCAGCACCCCATTTCGAGAATGGAAATGGAACATGATTTCGCTGGTGAGTGCATGAAGCAAATTAGGAATTTGTCTCAAGGATTTGAGCTTCCGAAAGGAGCTTGTGCAACATATACTGTGGTTTATAAAGTGTTGAAAGAATTCGAAGCTGATCTTCATCATCACATTCATTTAGAAAATAACATATTGTTTCCAAAAGTATTGTCTCTGTAAATAACTCATTAAAATGAAAGAACTATTAAAAAATTCAGTTGAAAGCAGTGAATTGGTTGAACAGACTTTTGAGTTTTGGTTCAACAACCATGAGCACATACGGTCACCCTTTCCTGACTATATTAGACCAGAATTAAAAAGAAAGGCCACTGATTTGTTCTTTCAATGGTCATGTAACTTGAAAGATGAAGCTAAGGATGAAATGAATGATGAAATGGTAGCTGAAAAATTCGAAGAAATAATATTTGAAACAGCTACTTCTTTGGTTAAAACAGAAGAAGAAAGACTTTCAATTCTATATCCTTTCTTGCCAAGAGTAGGAGATCAGTTAAAAAATGAAATTGGTGAGCCTGGTGACATTACAGATAGATGGATGAAAAGAGAAGGTGATCACAATTTTATGTGGGTTACTTGCGAAAATTCATTAACAAAAGAAAAATGGAATACTAGTTTTGAGTTACCAGTTTGATCACTGGATTAGTGTTCAAAATAAAGAGCTTGCGATTATTCAATTGTAAGCTCTTTGTATATTGTATCCATTCTATATTCAAATGATTTAAGAGGCAGACCAAGTGTGTCGAAAGTTGTTAGTATTCCTTCTAAATGATTTTCGTGATATGTTGAGGTCATTTGAATTTGACCGTTAGCATAAAATTGCTTCCAAATACCCTCTCGTTTACCATGGTCAAATTTGCCTTCTATCATTTTTGAACCGTTTGGAAAATACCAAGTCCATAGTCCATGATTTATTTCGTTTTGTTTTGTGCCATTGAACTTTATTTGCCCGTTTTCATAATTCTTATCGCTTTCAATTTCCTCTTTTCTCAGGAAATGAAACAGTGTAATTCCGGCCAAAATAATGAAGGCGGTAACAACTTTGTGATTACTATTATAATTATAAGCGCTCATTTCTTTTTTGTAAACTAAGATCAATGAGGTCTTCCGGGGTATTTATATTTATAAAGTAGTCAGTTTCTGTTTCCTGTAGAAATTCATCTAGCTCAAGAACAGTTCCATTCAATGATTGAATAAAGTCTAGAATTTTGAACTCTGAATTCTCAATTTGCTTCTTCATTAAATCAATAACATCAACGGAAAAGATGGAGATTAGCGGTTGTATCCTTCCTTGGTAAGAAACCGTGGTTATCGGTGGGGAATAATTATCCGCGAGGATAGTGATAATTTCCTTACTAATTTTTGGTGTATCACATGCTAATACGACGTTAAAAAGGTGTGAAGAATTTATTAATCCAGTGTAAATTCCACCTATTGGTCCTACGTTGGCAATTTCATCAACAAACTTTTTACAAGGAATCTCAGCGTATTTTTCTGGTTCGTTCGTGATTAGTAAAACATCTTGAATCCCGCATTCGGCCAGCAAATCAATTGAATACTTCGCCAAATATTTACCATCAACTTGTAATGATCCTTTATCAGTCCCCATTCTAGAACTTTTACCGCCAGAAAGAACAATCCCTCCAAATTCCATTTGTTTTAATTAATCGTGACGAGCTCCTTTGAAAATTTTGAACAAATGAAGTACAGAAGGGAAAATAGCATCCATTGATTCTTCAACCCCTTTCGATGAGCCCGGCAGCGCGAGAACCAATGACTTTCCTTTTACTCCAGCTACACTTCTAGAAAGCATAGCTAAAGGTGTACGTTCTTGACCGTAACTACGAATGGCCTCTTCAATTCCAGGAATTCGTCTATCTAGCACATCTTGCAACGCTTCAGGTGTAATATCCCTTACTGATAGTCCAGTTCCACCTGTGTAAACAATAATGTTAGTTTCTTTGCGTACATAATTTTCAAGTGCATTTCGAACATCTTGAATTTCATCCGGAATAACAATATAGTCGGAAACTTGAACACCATATCCTTCCAATTTTCCCTTGATGATTTTCCCAGATTTATCTTCTTTGGATCCAGCAGAAATGGTATCAGAACAAACGATAACAGCTGCACAGAGTCCTTGATCTGTATATTTTTTCCAATCTGATTTACCCCCTTCTTTCGCAACTAATCTGATGTTACTAATCTCTACACCCTTATCAATAGGCTTGAGCATGTCGTACATAGTCAAAGCTACAACACTAACCCCGTGCATAGCTTCGACTTCCACACCTGTTCTGTATATCGCTTTCACTTCTAATCTAATTCTAACAGATAATCCATCTATCTCATAACTAACAGCTGTGTACTCTATTGGTAACGGATGACAATCAGGAATCATATCCGAAGTTTTCTTAACAGCAAACAAGCCGGCAGTTTTAGCCATTTCGAAAACGTCTCCCTTAGGAACTGACTTGTTGTTAATCGCATCAATAGTTTCTTGTTTGCTTACTTTAACAATGCCTTCAGCAATGGCTGTTCGTAATGTTGTATTTTTATGTGTGATTTCTACCATCTTGGATTAGTTATTTACTTTCCATACATGTTCAGCATTATCCAGTAGCTCTTTGCCAAAAACTGGAACCTTTGATTTTATTTCTTCAACTATATACTCTATGGCGCGCGTGGCTTCCTTACGGTGTCTTGAAGACACGAAGACGAATAAACAAATCTCTCCGGTCTTTACTAAACCAAGACTGTGATAAATATGCATACAAGTCAAGTCAAACTGATTAAAGGCTTTTTCACGAATATTATGAAAAACCTTATTGGCCATATCTACATGTGCAGTATAGTCGATACCTACTACAACTCTTCCATCAATTTCATCTGCCCTAACTTGGCCTAGAAATATTTGATGTGCGCCAATTGAAGTTTTTGATTGATGTTTTGCTATAGATTCTCCAATGAAGCTACTTGTAATGGCACCTTCTTTAAAGGAATTTTTTACATTTTTTTCTTCCATAACTCAATAAATTCAGGGGTGATTCCTCCTTTTAAATT
>SBGE01000282.1 GCA_006226755.1 Deltaproteobacteria bacterium
AGCCATGAAGATTTTCTTCGCTATATTTTTGGACCAGGCCCACTGGAAGAATTCGAATCAATCGTTAAACCTCTCGTAATATCAGGGCTCGATAGTATTTAAACGCGAAGGAACAAAATGAAAATTATCAGCTTAGTAATACTTTTGACTCTTATTTCATGTTCTCATTCAAAAAAGCAAACTGCCCCTCAGCCAGATGTGATTCGTGAGACACTTATTAATAATCTTCCACAGATTAGAAATTGCTACCAAAAGGGGATGGAGGCTTCAGGAAAGAAATATAGTGCTACTTTACGCTTACTATTTTTAATAAACAAAGATGGAAGTGTGTCTAATGTAAAGGTTGAGAATATTAAAGGAGAGCTTCCCAAAAAAGATAACGAATGTATTATCACTGAACTTGAAAAGATTAGATTTCCAAAGCCTAAAAACAATGGAGTCATCGAAATTTCTCAACCAATGAATTTTTACCCCAATCCAAAATCCAAATAAAAAAGAGCCGGCAACTACAACCGGCTCTTCCCTACTACACGGAGAACTAAAATTTATTAGTCTCTATCTTTCATTACACAAGGAGCATAGAATCTCATAGTGTAATTGAATACTTCATCTCCAGCTCCAGTAAAGTAAGAGCTTACTGCGATTGAAATAACTTCAGAATGTCCTTTGGCCATTTCACCAGCCACGATTCTTGCATTCAATCCAAAAGTACTTTCACATTTTTCTCCAGAATCCCAAAGAGTATGTGCATTTTGAAGTTTTCTCATGGCCACTTTTGAAGGTGATCCACTTGTTAAGTCAGCCATCAAGCCGAGTGCGCCTTGAACTGCAGCTTCTTTTGATTCAAACTTAAAACCAGTTGTTTGGTATCCAACAACTTTCAATTGTTCACCACGGGCATGCCATGTTCTGTTTGGGTTTAGAGCAAAAGCACTAACTGATACTAGGGCAAGGGTAAGGGCGATTAATTTTCTCATTTGTAACTCCTGTTTTTTTGGTTTGTTTATTTCCAACACGTTTTGTGTTTGTTTCGTTGAACAGGAATTTAGTGTGGATTGTATTTTTTTTCAGTAGCGAACAGATCAATTTATGACTTTTCATTAACCCCGACTTAAGTAACTGTTATCAATTAGGAATGCTGGTCAAATCAAGCTGGATTCAGACTAAAACTAGTACTTCTTTGAAAAAAATTAACGATTGGTTTTTTTGGTTTCACAAAATGTAGTGGATAAAAAACTATTTTTTGATGATTCTCCAGCCGTTAACCAGCACCATGAATCCAATAGTCCAGAAAATCCAACTCAGTGTTGGGACATGAGTCCAGTGGTAAATTGGCTGATTGCCTAAAACAAGAACACCACTGGTAATAAAGACCGATGTGATAATTGAAAAGGCCAAGAAAACCAATGCGTTTGTTAAATTGCTAAACTGATCTTCATAGCCTTTAAGATTCATATCGAAAGCATAGCCATTTCTGGCCCATTCACGAGTAAACCATTTCAAGTGTCTTGGGAAAACTCTGGCACTTGAGAGAACATCACGCCCTACCCAAACGGCCTCTTCAATCAGATCTTCTTTGGAAACAGAAGACTTGATCAAATCTTCAATATCGTTTTCCATCATTCCATATAGATCGAGATCAAAACCTATAGATTTACCAACTCCATCCAAAGTCATCAAAGCTCTAAACACAACAAACCAATCTCGTGGAAGAAAGATTTGATGCTTCTTGAGGGTATCGAGGATGACCTGAAGAAGTTTTGTAAAATCAATTTGAGAAACGGTTAAACCAATAAAGGGAGAGAGAGCATCTCTTACATCACCAATCAAAGACTCAACATCAGGAATCTTTTCATATTCAGCCACATCCAAAAATTCATAAACTAGATTTTCATAGTTGAATGTGAGAAGGGCATAAATAATAGCTATGAAATTGGAACGACCTTTTTTTCCAAGAGTTCCCATCAAACCAAAATCGATGATTCCAATTTGATCATTTTCCAAATAAAAGAAGTTTCCACCATGTAGGTCAGCATGGAAAAATCCGTCTTGAAGAAATGTTCTCATAAAGACTTGTACGCCTTTATCGAGTTTCGGCTTTAATTTATCCAGATGCGGCTCAATGCCTTTTTGATCAGAAAAAGGTATTCCTTTCAATCGCTCCATAACAAGAACATCTTCCGTCGTAAGCTCTGGATAGCTTTTTGGAAGATAAAAAGTTCCATCGGGATCATGCTTTTTAAGATTGTCTCTTAGCCTATTACAGTTCAAGGCTTCGACATTGAAGTTCAATTCGTTTTGAAGAGTCATGCCAAAATCATGGATGATTCTGGAAAGTCCCAGATATTTAATTTCTTCTGATACTTTTTCAATTTGTCCTGACATGAAAAGAAGTATGGCAAAATCTGTTTCAATCATACGATCGATACCTGGTCTTTTCACTTTAACAACAACATCAGTTCCATCTTTTAAGACTGCCTTATAGACACAACCAATTGAGGCTGTTCCTAAAGGGGTTGGATCTATACTTTGAAAAATTTCATCAATGGGTTTCCCGAGCTCTCGTTCGATAATCGGCTTAACTGTTTCATAGGGAACTGGCTTGACCTTATCCCTAAGAATTTTCATTTCATTGATAAATGACTGATCAAAAATATCTTCACGTGAGGAAAGAAGTTGTCCAAATTTAATAAAGGCTGGACCGAGTTCTTGAAAGGCAAGACGAAGTCTGTAACCAATCACTCCACCCCAATCTTTTTCAGAACGTTTCTCAAGTTCTTCTTTGATTCGAGTCTTGGACTTCGGAAGAACAAATCCAGGAAGCTTTGAGCCAAGCCCAAGAGCGATAAACTCATCGAAACCGTGGCGCCCAAAAATAGTCGCAATCTCTTTTAACCGTCCAACGTTGCGGATGGTTTTGGTGATGCCAATTCCGGTTTTGATTAAATCCATTAAGTATCCTGATTTTTTGTCTTACCTTAATAATAATGAGGAGTTGGATGGAAGGAAACGGGCGGTCATTGATGCCGAGTGGAAATAAGGTACAATAATTTTTTGGTTATGATGAGAAAAATGAAGTTCCTGACTATTTTGATTTTGACAGTAATGAGCTTGAGTACTCAAGGGGCAGAAACCTGTTCTAGAGTGGCGATCATTAATTACCAGGAAGTTTTAGTCGACACTAACTCAACTCAAAAAGGCGAAGGCCTGCGCTTCCATCTCGAAAAGGATGCTACTGCACTCTCCTATTTGGATAAGTATCAGGAAGGTTCCAAAATCAAATGGCATAATGCCATTCTTGGAACAACTGGTACGACATTGATACTTACTGCCCTTATTTCAAATGCCTCTGATAACAATAAGCAATCATTAATCATTGGCGGCGCATCACTCATTCTCATTAATTTCCTTGTCGCACGTACACTTGAGATCACCAACGAGGCCAATCTCTTGAAAGCTGTTGAGGAATATAATAAAAGAAACCTTCCAAGGATTTATTTTGGCCCAGGAAATAATGCGGCCAGAAATCCTTCAGGACGTTCACCCCATGTTGTTATAGAGAAAGGATGGAGTTTCTGATGAGTGAGGCCACTCAAAACAAAATTCACTGCTTCAACTGCAACAAAGAGTTGGATCTTGCTCCGGCACAAAAGATTCACAGAAGTGAAGAATGTCCTTACTGTTATGCTAATCTTCATAGCTGCAAAATGTGCGAATTTTACGACACTTCTGCTTACAATGAATGTAGAGAAACCGCTGCAGATAGAATTGTCGAAAAAGAAAAGGCCAATTTCTGTGACTTTTTCATTCTTAAAGGTTCCGGTGGTGGAAAGTCGTCAAAAGACGACGCCATGGCAGCAGCAAACGCACTTTTCAAAAACTAGTTTCTAAATCAGGAGAAAGATATGAAAGCACCCATCACTCGACAAGGGATGGAAAAAATACAACAAGAACTCGATCATCTTATTAAAGTTGAAAGAGAAGAAATCAAAGTTGTCATCGCTGAAGCGAGGGAACTCGGAGACCTCAAAGAAAATGCTGAATATCACTCCGCTAAAGAAAGACAATCTCTGATTGAAGGTCGAATTGGCCAGCTTCAAAGCATTGTAGCCAACTCACAAGTTATTGATGTCGGAAGTGTTGATAGTGATACAATCGTCTTCGGCGCAACTGTTACACTTCTCGATGTTGAGAAAGAAGAAAAAGTAACCTATACAATTGTCGGTGCTGAAGAATCAGATAAAGCCACTGGTAAAATTAGTTATACTTCTCCACTTGGTAAGGCCCTTATTGGAAGAGAAGAAGGCGATACAGTTATTGTAAAGGCCCCAAAGGGAGACATTGAATACGAAGTTGAGTCTTTCGAATTCAAAGATGTTTGATTCGCTACAAACCCCCATCAACGAACTTAAAGGCGTTCGAAAAAGTAAATCACTTGAACGCCTGAACCAAGCTGGTTTAAACAAAGTGGAAGATCTCCTCTGGGTTCTTCCACTAAGACTTCAAAAAAATCCTGAAATTACGACCTTTGACAATGGAAATCCTGATGAACTTTTCATGGGAATCGGCAAACTACTCAATGTTGAATCCTATCCCAACCACAGAGTAAAAGGGAAAGGTGGCGTCACCCTTCAAAATGTTTCTGCCATACTTCAAGATTATTATTCTGAAGAACATCTGACTTTGAAGTGGTTCAATTCTTACCCATCTATAGTGGCAAAGCTTAGAAAGGCCGAATTTCTAGAGTTTGAAGGAGTACTTCAAAATTATCGAGGCTCATTCCAAATACTCAATCCAAAATTTAATATTTTGGACGAAGCGGATATTCCCCATTCTTTGCCAGAGCCAAGTGAGAATCCAGGGATCAAAATTCAATATCCTACGATTAATGGAGTTGATTCAAACAATTTCAAGAAATTCATCGACAAACTTCCGAAAGAAATCTGGAACATCAGTGAATATCTTCCTGATCATATTCTGGAAGAAGCCCACATGCACGATCTTCCTACAGCTCTTAAAATTATTCATGGCCAGGTTCTAGAATCTCTCGACAGCAGAAACAGAGATCTTGCAAAAAGAAGGCTGGTCTACGAAGAGTTTCTGAGAGAACAAATAATGATCAAAGCTCGCAGAGAGCTGGAGAAGAAACCGACTTCTCCTACTTTTGACATCTCCAAAGAGCAGCTCGAAAAACATTCTGCCCTCTTCCCTTATGAACTTACTGTGGATCAAAAGAAATCACTCGAAGATATCAAGACTGACCTCTCACTTGGTCACCCCATGATGAGAATGATCCAAGGTGATGTTGGCTGTGGCAAAACAACCGTTGCAGCGATTGCCTCCCTTTGCGTACTTGATAAAGGGTTTCAAGCGGCACTCATGTGTCCTACGGAATCACTGGCGCTTCAACATTACAGAGGATTGAAAGATCTCATTGAAAAATCGGGATATACCGTAGATTTATTGGTTGGAAGCTTGTCCCCAAAAGAAAAAGCTGCGCGCCAACAAAAGCTGGCCAACGGGGAAGTTGATTTTGTCATTGGTACCCATGCACTTTTTCAAGACAGTGTCTCTTTCAAAAAATTGGGGTTCGTAGTTATCGATGAACAACATAAGTTTGGCGTCGATCAAAGACTTAAGTTGGTATCAAAAGGTGAAGGTGTTCATTGCTTGACCATGACCGCCACCCCAATTCCAAGAAGCTTGAGTCTTACTCAATATGGTGATCTTGATCTTTCTGTCATTAAAACCATGCCGGCCGGCAGAAAAGGAATCAAGACCAGAATTGTTAATCCAGATAATTTTCAAAACTTTTTAACATTTATAAATACTCGTATCGGAATGAAAGAACAGGTCTATGTAGTCGTTCCTGCCATTACAGAAAACCCTGAAATGGATATCGTAAATCTTGAAAATGTTCATAAAAGATTCAATGAAATTTTCCCTCATCACAGAATCCTAGCTCTTCATGGTCAACAAAAACCCGAAGAAAAGAATGATGCCTACACCAAATTTGCAGCTCATGAAGTTGATATTCTAATCTCGACCTCAGTCATTGAAGTTGGAATCAACGTCCCAAATGCAACAGTCATGGCCATTATGAATCCTGATAGATTTGGTCTAAGCTCTCTTCATCAACTTAGGGGTCGAGTTGGCCGAGGTGAAAAGCCTGGATTTTGTTTTCTTGTTAATGACAAAAAGATAAGTCCCGAGGCAGAGGGTAGACTCGAGATCCTTGAAAAAACCAATGATGGCTTTGTTATCGCAGAAGAAGATCTGAAAAACAGAGGCCAAGGTAACATTTTTGGGAAAGAACAATCAGGCAGCGAAGAATATCGCAAGATTGCCAACATCATTGAACACCAAGATCTGCTGTTTACAGTAAAAGACGATTTACTCAAATTTGAGAATACAAACCCAGAGATCATAGAATACCTGAGTGAAGTAGTATCCAAAGACCAACGCGTTTTTTCCACTATATGATTTCTTTTACCTTTAAATGCTAAAATCTATCTATGATCAGTTTTAGATTTGTTGAATCCGTAGATTCCGACTATCAAGATTTTGTTTTCAAAAATTACTACGACGAACTCCTAGTTGGTAGGTCTAGACGTTGCCATCTCGTCCTTGAAGACCCCGACATATCTCCAATTCATTTCAAAATCTTCATCGAGAATGACAACCTTTTGGTCGCAACCATGTCAGATGAAAAAATGCATATCAATGGAAAGAAGTTCAAAGGAACCAAGAAATTGAATTTGGGTGACAAAGTTACTTTTGGAGCCAATCAAATTGAAATCATAGAATTTAAAACTCTTTCTTTTCCCTCTCTGGACCTTGAAAAACTTTATGAAGATGCAGTAAATAAGAGTCCGGAACTTGAAAATATCATTTCACTATTGGAGCGCGAGCTTCTTTACCTGGAAAGCAAACAAAATGTTCAAGAATAATTATCCTGACTATTACTATACAGAGGATGGATTCAGGATTTTTCATACAACAAACTTCAAGAGGGATGAATTCAACCCGGAAGAGCCGTTGCTTGTTTTTAATTATGGACTGGTTTGTAATAATGCTCACTGGCAGGACCAGCTTCCTTTTTTCGACGAGCTCGAATATCAAATTCTGATTCATGATTACCGCTGTCACTACAGTTCTTCTGGAAGCGCTGAAGATGTGGACACCATCAACTTTGGAACTTTAGCAAAAGACTTAAAACAAGTTATCGACCAGTTTTCTCCAAAAAGAGTTGTGATGATTGGCCACAGTATGGGCGTCAATGTCACATTGGAATTTGCCAAGCTCTATCCTGAAATCACTTCAACGATTGCTCTCATTTCAGGTACCGTTATTCCTCCACAAGACATCATGTTCGACAGTAATATTGTGGATCTCGTAAGTCCCTATGTTGAAATGTTGATGGAGAAATTTCCAAATATCTACAAGAAGATCTGGAAGACTTCTTACATGAATCCGATAGCCAGAATTCTTGTCCATCAAGGTGGATTCAATGTGGCCAAAGTGCCTGAAGAGTTCATTCAAATATATATGAAACGAATTGGCGAATTGCCCTCTGAGATTTTCATCAAACTTTTAAACGAGATGCATGATCACGACATTATCAATCATCTTGAAAGCATCAAAGTTCCAACTCTTATTATTGGAGGTGATAAAGATAAAATTATCCCCAACCATGTACAGGGAATATTAAAAAAATACCTGCCTCATTCGGAACTTTACATAGTAAAAGATGGAAGCCATGTTCCTCAAGCCGATTTTCCGGACAGTATCAACAGAAGAATTCTCCGTTTTATGGAGAAACACTTAGTCTAATTCAATATTTTTGTGTTTAAGCAAAGCCCAGAAGACACGCTTCATAGCAGAGCGAACCTGAGATTTTTTGTACTCTGCATGAGAAGCTTCACCTTCGGTATTAACCTTATTGGCGGCTTCATCCATGATTTGAACTTCGAATGGATAAAAGAATCGAACATCTCTGGAAATCAATGAAAGATCCATATTAAGGATTCTTTTTGCCAATGGATCATCTTCCCCAATTTCTGTTGCCATCTTTCGAACCCCTTTAAACTCTTTCAAGAAAGGGTTCTTGTATTTGATGAGTTGCCTACATGTGAACTGAATCGCCTGATAGTTAGAAAGAGAATGTTTATTTCTATCTCCGTCATCAGTATATTTCAAACACTCCATAATTTCTTTATTCACGGCCTGTCTGAAAGCGTCTTCATCAAGATTATTTCTAAGGGCCATCTTCACCAATGACTTGTGAATGTCCTTAAATTTATCAATATCAATCATGGTATTGATTGAACGACTCGGCTTGATGTTATGAGGAATAATGACATTATTTTCAATTAAGACTCGAACTGCTCTCAAGGTATCAATTCTATCTTTTGTAATTATTCGAACACCTACTCTATCAAACAATTCTTCGGCTACGTTTTCAGCCTTGTGAAGTAGCTTGATGATCACGCTTTCTCTTGATTTTTTTGATTTGGTTACAAAATCGATAAGAGGAACTACGTTCTCAGAGCCCTTCTCACCAAGGAAAAGATTGTCGTTATCATCTCGCCAGATGAGTTTGTAAAATCTATCGAAAATTTGCTGTTGAATTGTACTGAAGTAACTCGATCTCAAATCTTTATCTGTATGAAGAATTGTATGCATGACCTTAAGGACGATTTCAGCCCAAAGTCTTTCTTCATGAGGTTTATCTGATCCACCAGTGGCCATCACAAAAAGATCAGCGACATCTGTAACCATATAAATTGAATTGGGAATTTTTAGGTCCAATCCTTCTGGGTTACCCTCTTTCAAAAAATAGCGCTTGATAAACTGTAAGGCCTCTTGAAAATTTCCAAATAGCTCCGCCCGAATAATTGGATCTTGGGGCTCCAAACCATAGCCAGCCAAAAAGCGATTGACCTGTTCCTGATTGACCATTGGGCCAACAAAAAATTTGGAATCAAGTGCACTTCGGCCCCCAACGATAACGTCGAGAAGTTCCCAATCAAGTAAATATTTGGACAAATACGCAGGTCTTTCCATAAACTATTCATGGTATTAAAGCCTATTGCATGAGAAGTCCATGACCGAATCTAAAAAGCCCTCTTTAAAGCAGCCTGAGATCATCTTCCTGAGTTTTTTCGGGGTTGGTTTTATTCCTAAGGCACCGGGAACATTTGGAACATTGGCGAGCTTACCTTTTCTCTACGCACTGGGTCTAGCGAAGCCTCCTATCGTTCTTTTTATCCCACTTTTAATTATTGCAACTATCATCTCGTGTTTCATGGCCAATATTGTTCAAAAGAAACTTGGACTTCACGATCCACAATGGATTGTTATGGATGAAGTGTTAGGCATGACAACTGCATGGCTCTTTATTCAACAATTTTCTCTACTACACTTAGGTGTATTATTCGGATTGTTTCGCTTCTTCGATATCATAAAGTTTTGGCCAGCTAGTTATTTTGATAAAAAAGTTGAGCATGGAGCTGGAACCATTCTTGATGATATTATCTCAGGTGTGTACGCAGGCCTGGTTTATCTCATCATTAACAATTATTTTCTGAAGTAATAAAGTTACGCTTGACTTACGCATAACTTACGCTAACATTAAAAGTAACTTTTGAATGGCGTATAGAAAATAATTAATCTTCGTATCTTCAAAACAGACATAACATCACTTAGTTATGAAGATTGATACGCCCGGCGTTAATGAAAAGGATGCTGTCATTAAATGCCGTGCGTGCTAGTGTTTTCGTACACACACAATTCACTTTTTACCTCTAAAAGGGAGACATATTTATGGCGTCAACTACACCTGGAAAACCAACCGACAGCAACAAAGCAAAAGCTCTAGACCTCGCTCTTTCAACGATTGAAAAACAATTCGGAAAAGGCGCCATCATGAAACTTGATGGAGAACACAGTAATGAAAAAATTCCTGCTTACTCTACTGGTTGTCTCGGTCTTGATTTAAGTCTTGGGATTGGCGGTATCCCTAAGGGAAGAATCATTGAAATTTACGGACCTGAATCTTCAGGTAAAACAACTCTAACTCTTCATATTGCAGCTGAATGCCAAAAGTCAGGCGGTACAGTTGCTTTTATCGATGCTGAGCATGCGCTTGATACAAGTTATGCATCAAAGCTTGGAGTTGATATTCCAAACACACTTATTTCTCAACCAGACAGTGGTGAACAGGCCCTCGAGATCACTGATATGTTGGTGAGATCTGGCGCAGTTGATCTTTTGATCGTTGACTCTGTTGCTGCACTTACTCCAAGAGCTGAACTTGAAGGAGACATGGGTGATTCTCACATGGGTCTACAAGCAAGACTTATGTCTCAGGCCCTAAGAAAACTTACAGGTTCAATTAGCCGCTCAAACTGTACAGTAATTTTCATCAACCAACTTAGAATGAAAATTGGTGTCATGTTCGGTAACCCTGAAACAACAACTGGTGGTAACGCCCTTAAGTTTTATTCATCTGTAAGAATGGATATCAGAAGAACTGGCGCGATCAAAGACGGTGAAAACGTTATCGGTAACAGAACAAAAGTTAAAATTGTAAAAAATAAAGTAGCTCCTCCATTCAAAGTTGTTGAATTCGACATCATGTATGGTGAAGGTATTTCTAAAACTGGCGACATCCTTGATCTTGCCGTTGAGAACAAGATCGTTGAAAAAGCCGGTGCATGGTTCTCTTACAGAGATGGTAAAATTGGACAAGGTAGAGAGAACGCTAAAACTTTCCTTGCTGAGAATCAGGATATTCTTGAAGAAATCAAAACAAGAGTTCTTGCAAAGCATGGCCTTGCTAAAGACCCAGTAGAAGTCATTGATGAAGCTACTGGTGAAATCATCGAGGAAGAAGCAAAAAAACCAGCTAAAAAATCTAAAAAGACTATCCAGTAGTCATAGCTTATCCCGCACCCTCGCGTAAGCGTTGTGTGCGGGTTTCTTCTTTATGGAATCAGAAAATCAAAATCAAGACAGTCACAAAGAAGCCTACTCCCACGCTATCAGATTACTAGCGAGGAAAGATTACTCTCGCCACAAAATGGAAAAAAAACTCATCGAAAAAGGTTTTGATCGCGCACTTGCTAAAGAAGTCGTTTCAGAGCTTATTGAGAAACGTTTTCTAAGAGAAGAACTCTACGTTGAATCTAGAGTGAAAGGACTAATTCGAAAAGGTTGGTCATACGAGAAAGTCATTCATCACCTTGAGCAAGAAAAATGTCCGATTGATTCTTCAATGATCGACGAGATTATTGGTGAGTCAGGTATTGATACAGATGAAATTCTGATGCATCAAATTCAGAAGAAATGGGGCTCTCAACTATTTGGTGAAGAACTTACATTTGAGCAGAAGCAGAAGAAAAAAGAGAAAGTTTTGCGTTATTTGGTATCAAAAGGACACCATTTTTCAGAATCAAAAGCCGCTCTAGAAAGATTTTTGTCGACACACTGAAATATTACCCGCATTCAATTCAAATAATAGACTGCCTGTGGTAGCGTTTTCCCAATTATTGTATTTAGGACGGTATTAATGAAAAACATTCTAATTCTTTGTTTCGTTCTTTTCTTGGGCTTCACTGGCTGTAGAAAAAATGATCTTACAAATAAAAATATTGTGAACGTTCCTCTTTCAGGTGAAATTTCAACGCTTGATCCAGCCAATAGTTACGACACTATTTCTGCCAGCGTTATCTATCAATGTTACGAACAACTTTTTGAGTATCACTACCTCAAACGACCTTATACTCTTAAGCCTCTTTTGGCAGAAGCTCTGCCTGAAGTTTCAGCAGATGGAAAGACTTACAAAATTAAAATCAAGAAAGATATTGTGTATCATGACGATCCCGCTTTCGAAGGAAAGAAGAGATTCCTCAAGGCACAAGATTTCATAACTCAAATCAAAAGGCTAGCCTACTCTCCAACGAACTCAAATGGTTGGTGGCTCTTTGATGGAAAAATCAAAGGCATTAATGAATTCAGAGAAAAAGTTGGTAACGACTTCTCAAAATTCAAATCAATGGAGATTGAAGGAGTGAGCGCCCCTGATGACCACACATTGATCATTGAGTTGACTGAACCTTACCCACAGATGCTCTATACATTGGCCATGAGCTTCACCTCTCCAATGCCTTTAGAAGTTGTAGAGAAATATGAAAATATTTTAAACGATAGAATTGTAGGAACTGGTCCATTTAAACTTGAGAAGTGGTTGAAACTTTCAAACTTAAAGCTTACTCGTTTCAAAGATTACAGAGAGACAACCTATCCTTCACAAGGAGATCGTTTGGCAAACAGCCGAGGGCTTCTGGAAGACGCTGGTAAAAAAATTCCATTTCTTGATGGCGTTCATTATCAAATTATCAAAGAGTCTCAGACTCGTTGGCTGAACTTCAGATCTAAAAAAATCGATTATCTGATTATTCCAAAAGATAATTATGCCAGTGCTGTTAATCCAAATGGACAACTGACTGATGAACTTAAAAAAGAGAATGTTAAGCTTCAAGTTTTTCCAACTCTTACTTACTGGTGGTTATCTTTCAACATGAGAGACCCTCTTCTTGGAAAAAATTTGAATCTAAGAAAAGCTATTGCACATGCAATTGATGTTGAGAAGTACATCCAAGTGTTCACCAATAACATCGGCCAAAAGGCCAACAGCATCTACCCTCCAGGTATTCCTGGATATAATCCAGGTGCTCAACTTCCATATGGTTATAATGTTGAAAAGGCTAAAGAGTTTCTTGCTAAAGCCGGATACCCAGAAGGAAAGGGCTTACCAGAATTAACATATGACGTTCGAGGTTCGAACGCGACCAATAGACAGCAAGCTGAATTTATCAAAAACGAACTTTCCAAAATTGGTATCAATGTAAAAGTTATTCTCAACACTTTTCCAGGATTCTTAAAGAAGAGTCGAAATGGAAAGCTTCAATTTTGGCAAGATGGCTGGGCAATGGACTATCCAGATGCTGAAAACTCACTTCAACTTCTTGTAACTAAAAATCATTCACCGGGACCGAATGCCACTTATTATAATAATCCAGAATTCGATAAACTTTTCGACAGACTTAAGTTCTTAAGTGACGGTGATGAAAAGAGAGAATTGATGCTTCAAATGGAGCAAATAATTCACGACGATCTTCCTTGGGTAATGCAGTACTACGCCAGAAACTATATTCTGTATCACGATCATCTGAAGAATTATCGACACTCAGACCTGATTTACAACAACATGAAGTACCTAAAATTAGGTACAAAATAAGACCCGAGGGGAAAGAATTTCCCCTCACCCCCTCCTTGAACCTACGCACTTCGAAATCCCCAATATAAGCCGAAAAGAAGGTTAGAAGTCATAAGACTTCACCTGCAACCTGCAACCGGGACGGCTTTATGCGTTTCAAATTAACACTGCAGACACTGACTATACTTGTCTTTGTCTTTACAGCTAGTATGGGCTTCGCCCGAGACTACATCATTTTCAGTATTGCCCAAGACCTACCAATGGGTTTTGACAATGAAATCGTAAAGAAAAACTACTACGTTAATATCGGCAAGCAGCAAGGTGTAGACCAAGGCACTCAGCTCGATGTTTTTAGAATTGTTTCTAGGCAAGATCCTTACGGAGACAAGAAGATGTATAACTTCAAAGTCAAAGTTGGTGAGCTAGAAGTTCTTCATACTGAAGAAAACTCTTCTATTGGAATTCTTAAAAACATCAACAAAGATGAAAAGTCACCGTACTTTGAAATCAACAATTTTATGATTGGTGATAGAGTTAGCGTTAAAGTAAAATAAAGAACGCTCAAAGTTTCTTATATTTCAGTAGGGAGCCTACCAAGGTTCCCTTTTTTATTTCTAGAACATTTACTGCAATCAAATAATCTTCTTTAAGAGTAAAGATTCTCTCTGGAACCTCAATTTTCACCCTTTCAACTTTGTTCCCTTTCAAAAACCCTTTGAAGTGAAACTCAAATAGAAAACAGCTTTGCTCTTGACTGCAAGAGACACACCGAGTCACCAATATCACCATTCTGCCTCCCTAATTACTTAATGTCTTCTTTCAAGTACAATGGACGGATAGACTTAGTTGAATCCATGTTATTGATTTATCAAAAGAGATGAATCTTCATAGGTAATGTTTAATGAGCAAAAAGAACTTTGGTGAGTTTCTAAGATACCAGTGCAAGTCATTCCCGAATCGAAATGCTATCTCTTGGATCGATAAGGGAAAAGAAGTAACTCAAAAATTTGAAGCTTATTACAAGGACATTGAATCTTTGGCACTGGGTCTTCATGCCAAAGGATTTTCCAAGGGTGACAGGATCGCTCTTCTTGCTGACACCTCTACTGATTGGAACCGAATGGATTATGCGGTCCTATCTGTTGGAGGTATCGTTGTTCCTATTTATCCAACATTGGTTCCAGAAGACATTAATTATATTTTTAATCATTCGGAATGTTCCTTTATTTTTTTAGACACCAATAAGCAGCTCCAAAAAATCAAGGAGCAATTTTCTGAACTCAAAATTCTCAAGGGTATTCTCGTAAATTTTGAAGTCGATGAAGATCTCAAACAGTTCTTTAGTGATAAAGCAGAACTATTGCACATTAGAGATCTCTCCCACGACGGGCATGAGCTCGTTCAATCAGAACCTAACAAGTTTAACGAAATTATAGAATCGGTAGGGCCAAGCGATATCGCAACTATTATTTATACTTCTGGAACAACTGGTAAACCAAAAGGTGCAACAATGTTGCATGAAACTTTATTACAGATGTTTTCAAATGTTCAAAGAGGTTTTTCTGGATCAATTTCAGAAAGAGATAAAACTCTTTGCTTCCTTCCACTCTCTCATGTTCTTGGAAGAACTGAATCAATGTTGAATGTCATGTTTGGTCTTCAGGTCGCCTATTCGAGAGGTGCTGATTTACTCTTGGAAGATATTAATATTACCAAGCCAACTCTGGTTATCGCAGTTCCAAGAGTTTTCGAAAAAATTTATACCAAGATCAATTTACAGATTGAGTCCATGCCAATTTTTAAACGCAAAATGTTCGATTGGGCCAAAGATATTTCTGATCGTTATTTTGAAAAGATTGAAGCAGATCTAGCTCCACCGACGGCAGAAATACTTCTTCGTAATACTGCCTACAATGCTGTTTATAAAAAGATGTATGAACGCTTTGGTGGCAATATCCGTTTTTTCGTCAGTGGGGGAGCACCACTTAGCCCCGACATTATTCGCTTTTTAAGAAATGCAAACCTGACGGTTCTTGAGGGTTACGGCCTGACTGAAACATTTGGTCCTATTGTCATCAATCCCGTAAGGAAACAGATCCCTGGAACCGTTGGCCTTCCACTCGGGGAAGTTAAAATCAAACTCGATACTGATGGTGAAATCCTCATCAAATCAAAATCTGTTTTCAAGGAATATTATAAAAACAAAGAGGAAACCAGCTCTGCGTTTTCAGAAGATGGCTGGTTTCGCACCGGTGACATTGGAGAGATCAGCACGGAGGGCTACCTCAAAATTACAGATAGAAAGAAAGATATCATTATTACCTCGGCCGGAAAAAACATAGCCCCACAGCATGTTGAGAATGTCGTTAAATCCAGCCCGTATATCTCTCAATTTGTCGTTATTGGTGATCAGCGTAAATACCTCACAGGTATTGTGGGACTGGAAAAAGAGGACATTCTAGAGCTTCTTGATAAGCATGGCATAGATCGAAGTGCGAGCCTTGAGGAAATCTCTAAAAATGCAGATATTCGAAACGAAATTCGCTCAGAAATTGAAAAGGTGAACCAGAGGCTAGCTAAATATGAGACGATTAAGGATTTCTTTATATCACCACATAATTTTTCAATTGACTCGGGGCACCTAACCCCTTCTCTTAAGATTAAGCGCAAAAGAGTGCTGGTTGAGTTCGCTGACGAGGTTGATGCGATGTATAAAGATGCTTAGATTTTGACATCCTCCGCATCCTAACCTATATATGAGAGTTCAAACTAGAATTTACGGAGTCGTACATGGCCAGAATTACAATCGAAGATTGTCTAGAAAAAGTAGAAAACAGATACGAGCTTGTTCACTTGACCACAAAAAGAGTGAAGCAACTACGTGAAGGTGCTGACCCTCTAGTTAGAAGCAAGAACAAAGATGTTGTTACTGCTCTTAGAGAAATCGCTGCTGGAAAAGTTAAACACGCTCCAGTTAGTGAATACGATTCAGACGAATTTTAATTTTTAGTTAAATTTGAAAATAATAAAGGGGACCATTGGTCCCCTTTTTTTATCTACTAATTGCGATCTTCAAGACCTCATCAAAATGCTCAACAGGATAAAACTTTAGTCCCTTTCTGTGCCTTTCTGGAACTTCCTTTAAGTCATTTTCATTTTGCTTAGGAAGAATCACTGTTTTGATACCTGCACGTTTAGCAGCAAGTACCTTTTCCTTGATTCCACCTACTGGAAGAACTTTTCCGGTTAGACTCAACTCTCCAGTCATTGCGATTCCAGACTTAACCTTCTTATTGGTGGCCAAAGAATAAAGTGCGAGCGCCATTGTGATCCCAGCACTTGGTCCATCTTTTGGAGTTGCACCAGCCGGCAAGTGAAGGTGAATCTCATGATTACTCAAATAATCTTCACTCTCTCCATCATCATGTACAGGCCTGGCCTTCTTGGCATCAATTTCACCTTGAAGAAGTTGTTTGATGTAACTGTAAGCAATATTGGCTGATTCATTCATTACATCACCAAGTTGACCGGTAAGTTTGAATCCTCCCTTGCCTTTCAATGGTAATGTCTCAATAAATAGAATCTCACCGCCGTAAGCAGTCCACGCCAATCCTGTAACGATACCTGGTTTCATATTCTTTTGAGCAAGCTCACTTGAATAACGAGGGCTTCCCAATAGTTTTTCAAGATCAGTTACTTTAGGAGTAAATTTCTTCTTTCGCTTTGACGACACTTTTTCCAAAGCTGCTTTCCGACAAAGTTTGGCAATGGTTTGCTCCATCACCCTTACACCTGGCTCACGTGCGTAATCTGAAATAAGTTTCTTAATAACTTGAACAGATAGTGTGAAGTCGTCCTTCTCTAATCCATGCTTCTTTAGTTGCTTTGGAATAACCCACTTGGTGGCAATTGAAACTTTTTCCTCAATTGTATAACCACTAAGCTCAATGACTTCCATTCTATCAAGTAGAGGCTCTGGAATATCGTTGATATAGTTCGCAGTGGCCACAAAAAGAACTTTAGAAAGATCAAAAGGAATATCCAAGTAGTTATCAATGAATGAGCTGTTTTGTTCAGGGTCCAGGACCTCTAACAAAGCAGAAGCCGGGTCACCTTGATATGAATTACCTAGCTTGTCGATCTCATCAAGCATGATAACCGGATTATTTACTTCAACTCTTTTCAGTGCCTGAATGATACGTCCAGGCATCGCACCGACGTAGGTTCTTCTATGTCCTTTGATCTCAGCCTCATCTCTCATCCCACCAAGACTGAAACGATAAAATTTTCTTCCAAGTGATTCAGCAATAGAACGACCTAGAGAAGTTTTACCCACCCCTGGAGGACCAGCAAGACAAAGGATTGTACCGTCATACTGTGGTTTGAGTTTTCGTACAGCCAGGAACTCAAGAATTCTTTCCTTGGCCTTTTCAAGTCCATAATGGTCTTTTTCTAAGAGCTTTTTGGACTTTTCAATATCTACTTTATCTTCAGTTGAATTTCCCCAAGGAAGATCAAGCATCCAGTTGAGGTATGTTCTAGCAACGTTATACTCAGGACTGCTGTCTGGAATAACTTCCAATCTTTCCAGTTCTTCCCTAGCCGCTTTCAAAGCATCTTCAGACATTCCAGATTGCTCTAGCTTGTCTCTCATGACCTTCATATCACGACTTTTTTCATCTTCATCCATACCAAGTTCTGAACGAATGACTTTTAATTGCTCACGAAGGAAGTATTCTCGTTGATATTTATTAACTTTATCATTCACTTCGTCAGAAATTTTCTTCTGAATATCTGCAACATCCTTCTCTCGCTTGAGATAAATCAAAAGCTTTGCAAATCTCTTTTTAACAACAAGTGTTTCAAGAAAATCTTGTGCTTCTGGAATATCCAAACTGATGGCAAAGGCCACGAGATCAGCCAAAGCCCCTGGAGATGGGGAGTTCAGCATCGCTAGTCTCATCTCCTCATTAAAATATGGATTGATCTCACTAAGCTTTTTAACCTGATTGATGACAGATCTTGTATAAGCATCTAGCTCTTCATCCGCTTCCAGGATGTCATCGAAAACTTCAAACTTAGCTTGGAGAAGAGGTGCCTCACTATAAATATCCGAAGCACGGTATCTTTTCACACCGTGTACGAGGACGTTTACTGATCCATCTGGAAGTTTGATTTTTTTAACGACCTTACAAAGCACACCCACTTTGTAGATATCTCCTTTAGAGATTTCTCTATTATCCAGATCAATCATTTCCTCAGGGATCATTTGCCCCTCTTCATCTTTGAGATCGGATTTGACCAAGTTTAAGGCAACATATCCGGTCTTGAGAAGATTTTGATCCAACTCTGGGGTGAACTTATCTTCGGTCAAAATAATCGGGGCAATCATTCCAGGAAAGATTGGGCTGTTCATTATCGGAATGATCACCACATTTTCTGGTAATGCTAATACTTCATCTTCATTCGGTTGTATCTGGACTTGATATTCATTTTCCAAATCAGACATGATTTCTCCTAACTTCTAATATCAATAATGAGCCTCCCTGGAGACTCAAGATAGAATACTTCTGCGTTTACTTTAGACTTTGTTTGTAATTCCAAACTTATTTTGTCTTTATCTATCGGGAAAAAATTTATTGTTTCAATAAACTTGCTGTTACCAAAACTATCAATAGCTTTTCCAAGCTCTGTATTGAATAGATCTATATAGATTTTTTTCTCTGAACTCGAAATATGTCCATAAATTCTCGGAACTGAATTTGTAGAAAAATCGAGAACAATTCTCTCGTATCCATTTTTCTTTGAAAAATTATGTCGAATTTTAGTTAACTTACTACTGGAGGACGTACTGCCATTATGGAAGATACCTTTATCAAAATAAATACTCTTTTTTCTCCCACTTAATTTTCGGATCCTCTCCGAAAGTAGGTCTTGAGAAAAAACAGAACTAGAAAAAATAAGTGTAAACAAAAAGACCCATGTCTTCTTCATCCATGCCTCCGACACCGCGCTCCATAATGCAGGAAAAAATGAGCACAAAGCTTATACTATTATGAGCTTCAAATCACAGGAAACCAAGGAAAGAACGGCCTTTGATTCAATCAAATCTTCGACGATAGAAGGCCAATAGGATAAAGCTCAAGGCAAGTCCGACAAGCATACCATTTCTCATGCCCCCAGAGGGTGGATCCCGATCAATGAAGTCGATTGATCCACAAGCGACAGGTAGGCCGAGCTCATCAGCTTCAGCCAGCTTTCTTGTGGAAGACGACTCTTGTCGATAGGTATTTGCGCTCACTTTATAGGTCAAAGGGCCATCAGCACAGGCCGTATTGTCAGAAGACTTGTATTTTCTTGTGGACTGAGTCGTATAGCTTCCATCAGCATTTTTTTTGCTAATTGTCACAATCATCAAATAAAAATGCAGACTATCTCCAAAAGTTGTCAGCTCAGGATAAAACTTAGCAAGCTTGTACATGTAAGCAATGCGATCCAAGTATTGGTCTTCATACTCTTGTTCGGGAGTAATATCACCTTGTATGATTTTCAATTTTCGTAACAGAGACATTGGAGTGATCTTGAACTTGAAATAGTTGCTACTAGGATCAGCGTTGTTAAGAATAAATCTTTCATGAAAATCCAAAGTTGGATTTTTATCTGAGTTGTATTCAATTGGATTAACTGGAAACTTTTTATTCGGACCAGATGTGAATTCAACATCCATCTCCAGATACATTTCAGAATAGAATGGCTGGTATACAAGTTTTACATCCAAATAATAATCACCCGAGCTAACGGAATAATCCGTGAGATCTACAATGATCTCATCAGACTCAGTCGATTTGATTTGTGAATTCGTGAAAAATCCAACAAAGGTATTTCCTGCATTTCCGTAATCATCAATGACGTTCAAGTCAAAAGAGCTTCCTTTTGATAGAAAATAGCTTGGAGGAACTTTTAATCCGCAATTGATAGAAACATTTCCAACATTCACCACACTTGAAGAAGAGGTTAAATCAATACCTATTGGAAAACCCTCGTCGCTATTATAGCAACTTTGAAAAAATCCACCTCGATAAGCAGTATTAGAATTACAAAAGTCTTTTCTAGAATCTGAGTAAATACCGGGAAGTGTCTCTAGAACTTGCAAGGGCTTCAAATAGAGAAAATACTGATCGTTTAATGACAGTCCCGTTATTGCAAATGTTCCATCATCATTTGTTAGTGCTGCTGCAACAACTTTACCTGAACTTGCAGATATGGCCTCTACTTGAGTCCCAATGATTCCAATCAATTTACTTGAACCGACAACTGTTCCTTGAATAACCCCGTTTGACTGGTTCGGGTAATAAGCTTGAGCACCAGCGATATCATCGTGTTCTAAAGTATGTTGTCCCCGATACAATTTATAAAACATTGAACTAGAATGTACTTGAGAATGCCCAAGTCCAATGACATGTCCTAATTCATGAGTAATAACATTTCCCAAATAATACTCACTGGGTTCAGAACTTAATAAAGTGGAACTTCCATAAAATGGCATATTATCATTGAGGAGTATATCTGCTTCAAGAATCGCACCGTCTTGTTCCCGGAAAGCAACATTCGTTACTCCAACAACACCGCTACCTGGGAAATACAGAGAGTTGGTAGTAAATGAAATTTCATTTCTACCGTCCAGTCCTGTAGTTGAAGTCAAAGAGACTCCCATATTAACTGCACTATTTGAACTCCACTCTGCCACTGATGAATTGATAATGTTGTATACCTCAGTATCACTCAGACCATTATTATTTGATGGATTCAAATACAAAGTTAGATTTGGAGAAGTAGTAGGCCAACGAATAAAAGACTTGTTTGATCCTCGTGTGAGAACATAGGCCTTGACACCAATCGCATAGGACAGAAAAAGTAGTGTCAGTAATGTTTTCATTTTTTTCTATGTGGCCTCATTGAATAGGCAGAGAAAAATCCCAGTAATGCAAATATCACGACAACTGCAAGAATCCCCAAATCTCCAAAGTCCTCTTTATCCAATTCATCATTTGAAGCCGGTGTCCTGTTTTGCCCGTCAGCCAAAGGTGTATTCGCAATAGTTTCTTGAACATTCCCTTTGTAGACAAATTTATCATGATTAACGGGCTGAAGATTCGAGCCAAAGTATTTCTTGAATGAATTAAGAGCTACATCCAATTTGATTTTTCCAAGTCTCGCATGATTTGGAAAAACTGAAGATCTTAAATAATCAACTCCAGCACTTTTATAAATTTCATATTTACCAAGGGCCAGGTTAGTTGGAACAAAACCATGAGCCGTTTTTGTTAGCAGAAGAACAACCTCTTTCTCAGGTTCAAACGATGGAGAACCATCAACATGATACATTACACCCTGCCATCTCCCACCTGGATGAAGAATCTTAAAGTTGTTTTTATTGATTATTTCGTGATTTTTAATTCCAGAAAATTCAGTAACCCTAAATATTGATTCAGTTACAACTTCCCCCGTCGGCAGCTTTTTAGAAACACTACTAATATAGGATCCCTTGATGACTCCATAAGACTCATTAACCTGTTGTTCAAATGAAAGTGGAATAAATGTAGCTGCATTGGCCACCACTATTCCGAACAAAACAAATGAAGAAACAAGTTTATTGAGACGAAACATACTACTCCTGAGAAATCAGTAACCTTTTGATTTATCGGCATTTTTCCCGAATACTTTACTTATTTTATCGGGTTTTAAGAGCAGGCAGGAGAACTATGTTAACTAACTGTTTTTACTTGATTTTTCTGGGTAAGATTTGGGCGAATTGCCCATCAATATTGCCGCTTATTTGATTTGGGCCAATTTCGGGTTCATTCCTAGTCCCTTGAAGGATAATTCAAATCCTGCAACATCTTTGAACCATGGATTTTGATCAATAATTAAGACAGTATTTTCAGATTGGATCAGACTTTCAATCATTTCACTTAGTCCAACCAACTCACTTTTGGACAATCCAAAGCTGATATTTTCAAAAATAAGAAGGGAGTTTTCTACTTTCTTTTGAAGAGATGAAAGTAATTTGATTCTCAATCTTTCTCCACCCGAAAGAGAGTTTATTTTTCGATCAGGATTTAAATGAGAAAGATTTAAAAGAGTTAATCTCTCTTGGAGTTTTCTAAACTTCGGTGTGAGATTTATTTTTCCAAATGCAACATCAAGTGGTGAATTTATGGCTTCGAAGAAAGTATGATCACCATCAGAAATATTAGCTAAATAGGGCCGCATTTTCATTCCGTTACAATCTTCACACACCAAATCGACATCTTCAAAATACGTCATATCTACTTCAACTACGCCTTTACCATCACATGTTGGACATTTACCGAGATCAGAGTTCGCTGAGAAGTGACCTTCTTTTAAATTCAAACTCTTCGAAACTGGTAGGTTTGCATAGTATTTTCGAAGTGCTCCAGCCAAATCTAAATATGTCGAAATCGTCGATCTAGAGCTGATACCAGACATTCCACCATCAAATACTTTAATGGATTCAATTTGATCAAAGCCTTTGGTTGATTTCAAAACAACTGATGGGTCATAAACGCCACCCTCGCCCTTTGATCTATTTACATATTCTGTAAGACTTCGAACCAAATAGAGACTTTTCCCTGTTCCTGAATCTCCATTCACCCATGTGATTTTATTTTTAGGCAGTTTAAAGCTGATCGGCTTCGTTTCAAAGATTCCCAACCCACTTACTTCCAAATATGAAGAACTCTTTGTGTCCTTAAT
>SBGE01000212.1 GCA_006226755.1 Deltaproteobacteria bacterium
AATATGGATGTTTTCAAGTGGCTTCCTTGGTGGATGTCGAGATGGTATCTCGATCTGGCCAGTTTGCTTCTTTACGGTTGGAACTTGAATCTTACTTGGATGGGAATGCCAAAAGATCCGTTTGGATCAGTGATGATAACCAACGTTGGAAGCTTAGGTATTGATGTGGCCTGGGCGCCTCTTTGCCCTTATACACGTGTTCCGCTTCTTCTTACTGTTGGAGCCATTTCAGAAAAACCATGGGTCGTCGATGGTAAGGTTGAAGTAAGACCGATCATGCCAGTTGCAGTGACTTTTGATCATAGAATGATCGATGGAATTCATGCAGCTCAGATGGCCAAGACTTTTAAAGAGCTCTTTGCTGATCCAGATAAATTGTTACTTGCTGATTAAGCTTTGTGGTAGGGGTGTCCAGTTCTAATTGTCTGGGCACGATAGACTTGTTCGACAAACAAAAGCCTCGCCAGTTTATGCGGATAAGTCATTTTACCAAGTGATAATTTGTCGTGACTCATATCGAGAATATTTTTTCCATGTCCAGCAGCTCCACCAATCACAAAAATCAAAAGTGGGTGAGCGAGAAAAAGATTTTCAAGCCAATTCGAAAAATCCTGACTGTCTTTATCTTTCCCCCATTCTGAAAGAAGAACAATATGTGGTTTAGATCCTTTAGAGATTTCTAGAATCTTCTTTTCGACTTCAGCGCCTTCGATGTCCAGATTTTCTGAACCCGACTTTACTTCATGGATTTTTAGCTTAGGAGCTTTGATTCTTTTGAGATATTCATCCTCAAGAGCTTGGATGTTCTTATCAGAAAGTTTACCAACGACAATGAGATGAATCTCTTTCATGATTTAGAAGTAGTCTTTGTCATCCAGTGCAGCTTCAGCTTCTTCACTTGAAAAATAATACTCTTGTGGAATTTCAACAGGGCGTGATTCCGACCAAAGATTATCAAGATCGTAAACAGAGCGGGAAGATTCAAGGAAAATGTGAACGATGATGTCACCGAGATCCAAAAGAATCCAGTCAGAATCAGCTTTCCAACCTTCTTTTGAAACTGCTTGATAACCACATCTTTTCATTTGAACCAGAACTTCGTCAGCCATACTTTGTGCTTGAGTCAAGTTACTAGCTGAGCAAAGAACAAAGTAATCAGAAAGAGAGCTTGATCTACTGACGTCGAGAACTTTGAGGTTCACACCTTTTAGGTTTCCAAGAATCCAAGCACTGGCCATGGCCATGGTCTTTGGAAAAGTGATGGATTTATCACCCATGATTTCGTTTACGTGTTTCTCGATATACTCTTTACTCATAAAGGATCCTCAAATTCCTATTCTTCAATTGCTCTAAGCATGAGATGTTTTAGTTTATCAACATTTCTTCCAGATACACCTGAAATAGGAAGAACTTTCTTGTTATCAAGTTGCTCTTCAAAAAATTTCTTGATTCTTTCAATTTCCTCATCGGACATGGCGTCTATTTTGGTTAGGCAGATGAGTTCGCGTTTGTTCAATAGCTCTGGATTATATTTCTCAAGTTCCATTCTGATTGTGGTGTAGTTGTCGAATGCATCGAACTCTTCACCAGGAAGACACCAAGAACAGTCGATGAGATGAACAAACGCCTTGGTTCTTTCAATATGCTTGAGAAATTTGATTCCAAGTCCTTTTCCTTCAGCTGCATTTTCAATCAGACCAGGGATGTCGGCCACCACAAATGATTTTTCGTCTAAACTCACGACGCCCAGATTTGGTTCTAGGGTAGTGAAAGGGTAGTCGGCAACTTTTGGTTTAGCTGCAGAAATGGAAGAAATCAAAGTAGATTTACCAGCATTTGGAAGTCCAATCAGGGCGATATCAGCAAGGAGTTTAAGTTCGAGCTCGACATCAAGTCTTACTCCCTCTTCTCCCGCTTGAGAATAGCGAGGAGCTTGGTTCGTTGAGGATTTGAAATTCATATTTCCAAGTCCGCCACGACCACCTTCTGCAATCAAAACTTTTTGTCCATCTTCGGTTAAATCCGCAAGAATTTCTCCGGTCTCCTGACTTCTGATCAGAGTTCCGACTGGAACATGAAGAATCAGGTCTTCACCGTACTTTCCACTTCTTTGAGAACCAGCGCCGGCTCCACCGTCTTCGGCTCCAAAGAATTTACGCCCTCTGAATTTAACCAGAGTATTTATGTCCTTGGAAGCTTCGAAATATACAGAACCGCCGTCGCCGCCATCACCACCATCTGGGCCACCCATCGGGATAAACTTCTCCCTACGAAAGCTTGTGCATCCGTTTCCTCCGTTTCCAGAGGCGATAGTAATTTTAACTTCGTCGATAAATCTCATATTTCTCTTAAAAAAAAAGGGGGAATACAGATTCCCCCTTCTTGGTTTTTTCTTTTTAGGTGCGTTCTATCCTTAGGCGCTAATTACAGAAACAGTTTTTACTTTCTTGTTGTAGAAAGAAAACTGAACTTTACCTTCAGCAGTTGCGAAAAGGGTGAAATCTTTCCCCATTTTTACGCCTGTACCAGCATGGAACTTAGTTCCTTTTTGACGAACAATGATGTTCCCAGGAATTACGTTCTCACCGCCATATTTTTTAACCCCACGCATTTTAGGGTTTGAATCACGACCGTTACTTGTTGAACCACCAGCTTTTTTGTGTGCCATGACTATACTCCTCTTAAACTAATTTTTTATTTTAGAAATTTCTCAGCATTTTTGGATTTGGCATCGATCTTTGCAGAGTTGCCAGCACCGTCATTCAATTCAGTAATTAGAAGTGAAGTATATTGCTGTCTGTGACCATTGGTCTTTCTATATCTACCTGGCTTTCTAACAGAAACCAGAACTTTTCTACTTTTGTCATGCTTGATAACTTTTGCAGTTACTTTAGCGCCTTTAACTGTTGGAGCACCAACTTGTGCATTTTCTCCACCAATAAAAAGAACTTGATCCAATTCAATTGTAGATCCTGCTTCATCACTCAACTTTTGAACATCTAGAACGTCACCTGCTTGGACCTTGTACTGGTGACCACCAATTTGAACTACTCCGTACATTTCATACTCCTGAAGTTTCGACAAAATCTGGGGGTTTCAAAGTTGAAACTTAAGGCCCCGACCTTCGTCTAGTTTTCTGAACCTGTGAGTTTTATTAGTTTTTGGGCCCGATGTCAACCGAGAGAACCCCTTGAATTGACCTCTTGGGGGAAAAGTTTGCCCCCTATGGGGGGCCTCGACTAAAATAAATTTCTTGTATCCCGAAAAGGAGTAGTGAAACGACCCATCAGGAGGGGTTTATGAGCATTGTAGACGAGAAGAACTATAAGTATTTTCAATACTTTAAGGAGTTAGATCTCCCTATTTTCCTCAGAGTTGATCTGGGAGAGTTCAACGCTACGCTTATGTCTTTTATAGTAGAGCAAAAATTTGATGAGCTATCTTCCCAAGAAGTTAAGGAGCTCGATAAGAAATTTGACGGGAATGACAAGGCGCGCCTTTTGACTTTTCAAGTGGCAACCCCAATCGTGGCCAAGCAAATCAATATGGTCAGACCAACTGACAAATATGGCTCTGAGTCGATCATTCCAAAAACAGGTTATAAAGTTTACCGTTACGCTGGTGCCGGCATGTTGGTTTACTCCATGGTATCCAAGGAGTGGACGTTGGGGTGTTTCCCAGAGTTTGGAAATAAAACTGAAGAGTTTGCCTCTAAGGCCATCATCAATAGATTTCTTAGCTGGTCACTTTCTCCTCTTGGGATTATTGGATTTTGGGGCGTTCCTGTTGATGAGGGCATAGTCGTTCTCAATCAAAAGCAGGCCAATGCAGAAGCTGTCTATGTTGATGTTTTGAATCAGAAAATCATCAGTCTTGATGGTGAAAGAAAACTAAAAGGTTCTTTTTGCATCTTAAGATTGGATCCTAATCTTAGAAATAAAAATGTTGAGATGAGAACTGAGCAACTTCTTGGCTTTTTAACTCAAAATGCGGTTTATTTTGATGACCGAGGGCTACCTGCACTTCAACGTCAGATGGTTCAGGCCGTAACCAAGATGGCAGTTGGACTTGTCCATCCGATGGAATCATTCAAACCAAGAACTGACCTGTCTTTGTAA
>SBGE01000290.1 GCA_006226755.1 Deltaproteobacteria bacterium
TTAAGGAAATGGAAGAAAAATTTGGCGTATCTGCTGCACCTGTTGCTGTAGCTGGTGCTGCTGCTGGTCCTGCTGCTGAAGAGCAAACTGAATTTACAGTTGTTCTTGCTGACGCTGGAGATAAGAAAATCAACGTTATTAAAGAAGTTAGAGCTATCACTGGTCTTGGTCTTAAAGAAGCCAAAGAACTTGTTGAAGGTGCTCCAAAGCCAGTTAAAGAAGGCGTTGATAAAGCGGAAGCTGAAGAGCTTAAGAAAAAGCTTGAAGCTGCCGGTGCCAAGGTTGAGCTTAAGTAATTTAACCTGTTAGTTCAGGAATTTAATGGTGTGAGAGGCCTAGGTCTTTCACACCTTTTTTGCGTTTAAGAAAAAAGCCCCAAAAAAGGGAAATAAATACAGTCACAGGAGACCCAGATGACTAAGGTTTTTGCCCCGAACGAATGGTATCGCAAGAACTTCGCTAAAACACCGAAGGTTCTTGAAACACCACCTCTTATGAGACTTCAAACTAGGTCTTATGAAGAGTTTCTTCAAAGAGATATTCCTCCTGCGAAGAGAGAGAGTATCGGACTTCAGGCGGTTTTTAATTCCGTCTTTCCAATTCACGATTTCAACAAGACAGTGTCTCTTGAGTTCGTAAGCTACTCGCTTGAAGAGCCAAAATACACGGTTAAAGAATGTCGTCAAAGAGGTCTTTCCTACGAAGCACCGTTGAAAGTTGTCGTAAGACTAGTTTTCTACGAAGTGACTGTAGATAAAGATGGTAACGAGCAAAGATCAGTTTCTTCTGTGAAAGAGCAGGAAGTTTACCTAGGTAACATTCCTCTAATGGCAAAGAACGGTTCCTTCGTTTACAACGGAACTGAAAGGGTCATCGTTTCTCAGCTTCATAGATCACCAGGGATCATTTTTGAGCACGACGGTGGGAAGAAGCACTCAAGTGGTAAACTTCTATATTCAGCCAGAATTATTCCTCATAGAGGTTCTTGGCTTGATTTTGAATTTGATCACAAGAACGTTCTCTTTGCGAGAATTGATAGAAAAAGAAAGCTACATGCGACTGTTGTTTTCAAGGCCATGGGTTACACAACTGCTGACCTTCTAAACATGTTCTACAAGATGGAAACAGTAAGACTTGATCCGAAAGGAAACTACACAAGAAAACTGGATTTCAATCTTCTTATCGGAACCAGAGCGCTCAGTGATATTCTTGACCCAAGCGGAAAAGTAATCGTCAAGAAAGGTAAAAAATATACTAAAGCATCTGCTAGAAAAATGATGGAATCTGGCTTGGAAGAAATTCCAGCTGAGCTAGAGGAAATCGTTGGCAAAGTTATCGCAGAAGATATCTTCGACGAAAACACAGGTGAGGTACTTTGCCTTGCTAACGAAGCCCTTTCAGAAGCAAAAATTCAAGAGCTACTTACTGCTGGAAGAAAAGATATCAAGTGTCTTTATATTGATATGATCAATTTTGGTGATCAGATCAGAAACACACTTCTTCTTGATAAAACAGACAGTAAAGAAGATGCACTTATCAAGATTTTCGAAAGACTAAGACCAGGTGAACCACCAGCGGTTGAAGCTGCCGAGCAACTTTTTGAAAACCTTTTCTTTAATGAGGAAAAGTATGACCTTTCAAAAGTCGGTAGAATGAAAATCAATTACAAGTTTGGAATGGATGTTCCTGTTGAGAACACTGTCCTTACTCACGATGACATCATCAAGACTGCCAACTACCTTGTTGAACTAAACAACGGTAAGGGTAAAGTCGACGATATCGACCACCTAGGGAACAGAAGAGTTCGTGCCGTAGGTGAACTTCTAGAAAACCAATTCAGAGTTGGTCTTGTTAGAATGGAAAGAGCTGTTAAAGAAAGAATGGCTATCCAAGAAATCGAAACGATGATGCCTTACGACCTTGTTAACCAAAAGCCAGTTGCTGCTGCGGTTAAGGAATTCTTTGGTTCATCTCAACTTTCTCAGTTTATGGATCAAACCAACCCACTTTCTGAAGTAACTCACAAGAGAAGACTTTCAGCACTTGGGCCAGGTGGTCTAACAAGAGAAAGAGCAGGATTCGAAGTACGTGACGTTCACTCTACCCACTATGGAAGAATGTGTCCGGTTGAGACTCCTGAAGGACCAAACATTGGTCTAATTACATCACTTGCAACTTATGCAAGAGTTTCTGAGTACGGATTCATTGAAACTCCTTACCAAGTTGTAGATGAGAACAAGACAATTCATGAGCCGAAATACTTCTCAGCTTTCGAAGAGGAAGGAAAAGTTATCGCTCAGATTGATATCAATCACATCAAAAACGGAAAAGTTGAAGGTGAACACGTTCCAGCTCGTGCATATGGCGAATTCTCGCTAGTTCAAGCTGAAGACGTTGACCTGATGGACGTTTCTCCGACTCAGATGATCTCGATTGCAACATCTTTGATTCCATTCCTTGAGCACGATGATGCTAACCGTGCTTTGATGGGATCGAACATGATGAGACAGGCCGTGCCTGTTGTTAAGACTGATGCTCCAATCGTAGGTACTGGGGTTGAGGCCGTTGTTGCTAGAGACTCGGGAGCAATTCTTTTTGCTGAAGCAGACGGGAAAGTTATTTTCGTTGATTCAAACAGAATTGTTATCCAAAGAGATAAGTTCTCTGAAGGTGAGTCTGGTGTTGATATTTACAAACTTATCAAATACCAAAGAACAAACCAGAATACGTCAAACAACCAAAAAGCACTTGTTAAAGAAGGTGATAAGGTTGTTAAAGGACAAGTTATTGCCGACGGTCCTGGTACTCACAATGGTGACCTTGCTCTTGGACAGAACGTACTTGTAGCGTTCATGCCTTGGGGTGGTTATAACTACGAAGACTCGATCCTTATTTCTGAAAACATGTTGGCTGAAGACATCTTTACTTCTGTTCACATCGAGAGCTTTGAAGTTGAAGCAAGAGATACAAAACTTGGTAAAGAAGAGATTACAAGAGATATTCCTAACGTAAGTGAAGAAGCTCTTAAAGATCTTGATGAAGCCGGTATCATCAGAGTTGGTGCGATCATCAAGCCAGGAGACATCTTGGTTGGAAAGATTACTCCAAAAGGTGAAACTCAACTTTCTCCAGAAGAAAAACTTCTTAAAGCGATCTTTGGTGACAAAGCTGGTGACGTTAAAGATACCTCTCTCAGATCTCCAAGTTCTGTTCGAGGTACAGTCATCGACGCTAAAGTTTATACAAGAGAAGGTGTTGAGCCTTGTTCAAGATCAAAAGAGATCATTGAAACTGAAACAACTCTTATCAGAAGAGATGAGAGAATTGAGATTAAATCAATCCAGACTTCTGCGATTCAAAGAATCTCTAAGCTGCTTAAAGGTGTTAAGACTACTGATAAGCTTGTTTCAGAAGACGGTTCAACTGAACTACTTGGAAAAGGCGCCGAAATTACAGCTGAAGTTCTTTCAGCAATTCCATTTGAGCTTATCGGATACCTTCCGCTTGAAGCTTCTTTGGAAGAGCAACTTGGAGAGTACTTCGCTGACGTAAGAAACAGAATCAACAGAGTACGACAAAAAGCCAATGACGAAATCGCGAAACTTCATAGAGGGGACGAGCTTCCTCCAGGAGTTATCAAGAAAGTTATCATCTATGTTGCGATCAAAAGAAAGCTTCAGCCAGGTGATAAGATGGCCGGACGTCACGGTAACAAAGGTGTGATCTCGAACGTTCTTCCAATGGAAGATATGCCATACCTTGCCGATGGTACTCCAGTTGATATCGTTCTTAACCCACTAGGGGTTCCATCACGTATGAACATCGGGCAGTTGCTCGAGCTTCACCTCGGATGGGCCGGTAGAGGTCTTGGTGAAAAAATCAAAGTTATGCTTGAAGAGCAAGCTAAGATGCATGAAATCAAGGACTTCATCTACGAAATTTATAAGACTGATGAAGTAAAGAACTGGCTTTCAAAAGCTAGTGATAAGCAGGTCAAAGCAGTTGCTGATCAACTTTCAACAGGTGTTAGATTCTCAACTACCGTTTTCGACGGTGCTAAGGAAGAAGACATTAGAGAAATGTTGAGACTTGGTGATCTTGACCCGTCAGGGAAAACGACTCTCTTCGATGGTATGACTGGTGACGCTTTCGCGGAACAAGTTACAGTTGGTGCCATGTACATGCTTAAACTACACCACTTGGTTGATGAAAAGCTTCACGCTAGATCAACTGGTCCTTACTCACTTGTTACTCAGCAGCCACTTGGTGGTAAAGCTCAGTTTGGTGGTCAGAGACTTGGGGAGATGGAAGTTTGGGCACTTGAAGCTTACGGTGCAGCCTACACGCTTCAGGAATTCCTCACTGTTAAGTCTGACGATGTTATCGGTCGTACAAGAATGTATGAATCAATCGTTAAGGGTGAGCAAGTTCTTGAGCCAGGTCTTCCTGAGTCTTTCAACGTTCTTATTAGAGAACTTCAAGCCCTATGTCTTGATGTTAAGTTGGAAGAGCAGCACGAAGAAGAGAACGTATTCGATACTACTAATTAATTAAGCCGGGTTGTGACCCGGCTCTATAAGAGGGCTAGAGAAAATGAAAGACCTTTTAAACTTTTTTGATAAACCAAAAGATCCAATCAGTGTTGAAGCTGTATCTATTAGAATGGCTTCCCCTGATACGATTCGTGAGTGGTCTTTTGGCGAAGTCAAAAAGCCAGAAACAATTAACTATAGAACCTTTAAGCCTGAGAGAGACGGGCTTTTCTGTGCCAAGATCTTCGGACCTGTAAAGGACTACGAATGTATCTGTGGAAAGTACAAGCGTATGAAGCACAGAGGGGTTGTTTGTGAGAAATGTGGTGTTGAAGTCACTCTCTCAAAAGTAAGAAGAGAGAGATGTGGTCATATTGAGCTTGCCGCTCCAGTTGCTCACATCTGGTTTCTAAGATCACTTCCATCAAGATTGGGAGCTCTTCTTAATCTAACTCTTAAAGAACTTGAAAAAGTTCTTTATTACGAAGCCTATATCGTAACTGAGTCTGCCACTAATGATGTTGATGGTGGTCTAGAAGTTGGTCGAGTTATCACTGAACAGCAATACTTTGATCTTAAAGAGCAAGGTATCGAATTCGAAGCTGGAATGGGTGGTGAAGTTGTTAAGGAAATGCTTAGAAGAGTTGACCTTGATATCGACAACAAAGAACTCAGAAGAGGTCTTGCTGCTTCTACGACAGAAATGGCTAGAACTAAAATCATCAAGAGATTGAAAGTCGTTGAATCAATGCTCAAGTCAAACAACAGACCTGAGTGGTTCATGATGGAAGTTATCCCAGTACTTCCACCAGATCTTCGTCCTCTAGTTCCTCTTGAAGCTGGACGTTTTGCAACGTCTGACCTCAACGACCTATACAGACGTGTGATCAATAGAAACAACCGTTTGAAGAGACTAAAAGAGCTTAACGCTCCTGAAATTATCATCAGAAACGAAAAGAGAATGCTTCAAGAAGCAGTAGATGCTCTTTTTGATAACGGTAGAAGAGGAAAAGTCTTCACTGGTGCTAACAAGCGTCCATTGAGATCTCTTTCTGACATGCTTAAAGGTAAGCAAGGTCGTTTCAGACAAAACCTACTCGGTAAACGTGTGGATTACTCTGGACGTTCTGTTATCGTGGTTGGACCAAACTTGAGACTACATCAATGTGGTATTCCCAAATTGATGGCCCTTGAGCTTTTCAAACCATTTATCTACAACAAACTGATCGAGAAAGGTCACTGTACAACCATCAAAGTAGCTAAGAAGATGGTTGATCAGCAAAAAGAAGAAGTTTGGAACATTCTTGAAGAAGTCGTTCAAGAGCACCCAGTACTTCTAAACCGTGCACCTACTCTTCACAGACTTGGTATTCAAGGTTTTGAACCAATTCTTATTGAAGGTAAAGCCATTCAGCTTCACCCGCTTGTTTGTACAGCTTTCAACGCTGACTTCGACGGTGACCAGATGGCGGTTCACGTACCACTTTCTCTTGAAGCTCAAATTGAATGTCGTATTCTTGCTATGTCAACGAACAACATTCTTTCTCCGAAAGATGGAACACCAATTATTGTTCCATCACAGGATATCGTTCTTGGTCTTTACTACATGACCAGAATTAGACCTTACGCTCGTGGATACGGGAAAACTTTCTCATCAAAAGAGGAAGCACAGTTTGCATACCACTCAGGTTCTCTACACCTTCAATCACCAATCAAGGTTCGTATTGATGGAAAAATTGTAGATACTACAGTTGGTAGAACTTTCGTTTACGATGCGGTTCCTAAGTGTCTTACTTTCTCGGATATCAACAAAGTTCTATCTAAGAAACCACTTGGTAAACTAATCGACCATGCTTACAGAGTTGGGACAGAAAAGGACACAGTTCTTCTTGCTGACTCACTTATGAGACTAGGTTACGAGTATGCCACTAAAGCCGGTATCTCGATTAACGTAAACGACATGGAAATTCCTTCTGAAAAAGAAGAAATTCTTGCTGAAGCTTACGGAATCGTTGACGGAATTTGGGAAGAGTATAACGAAGGTTCGATCACCAACGGTGAAAGATATAACAAGATCGTTGACGTCTGGGCCCAAACTAACGAGAAGCTAACGAAAGTTATGCTTGAGAAAATCTCAAACGATAAGTTCACCAATGAAAAGGGTGAAACAGAAGAAGCTCCATCGTTTAACTCGATCTATATGATGGCTGACTCCGGTGCAAGGGGTTCTACAGCTCAGATGAGACAGTTGGCTGCGATGAGGGGTCTAATGGCCAAGCCATCTGGTGAAATTATTGAAACGCCGATTACTTCAAACTTCCGTGAAGGTCTATCGGTTCTTCAGTACTTCGCTTCTACTCACGGTGCCCGTAAAGGTCTTGCCGATACCGCCCTTAAAACGGCTAACTCTGGTTACCTAACCAGAAGATTGGTTGACGTTGCTCAGGACGGGATCATTAGAGGTGTTGATTGCGGAACTACTGATGGAGTAACTGTTACTTCGAGAATTGAGAATGGTGAGATCGTTGAGCACGCTGCTCAAAGAGCCATGGGAAGGGTTACAGCTCAAGCTGTTACAACTCCACAGGGTGAAGAGCTATTCCCAAGAAACCACATGTTCACAGAAAAAGATCTCGATACGCTTCTTGATAATGAAGTTGACCAGATCAAAGTGAGATCAGTTCTTACTTGTAACGAGAGATTTGGATTCTGTGGTCACTGTTTTGGACGCGACCTTGCTCGTGGCGGTCTTGTTTCAATTGGTGAAACAGTTGGTGTTATTGCTGCTCAGTCGATTGGTGAGCCTGGTACTCAGCTTACCATGCGTACTTTCCACGTTGGTGGTACTGCGACTGCAGGTGCACAAGTCAACAAAACAGAATGTCGTACCGCAGGTACAATTTCTTATGACAACGTAAAAACCGCAAAAACAGAAGAAGGTTTCTACATTGTTATGAATAAAGTTGGTGAGATCGTTATTAAAGACGCTTCTGGAACTGAGAAAGAAAGATATCCAGCCATTTATGGTGCGAAGATTTTCTTCCAGGAAGGTGAGCAAACCAAGCCAGGTGATAAGCTGATTGAATGGGACCCGTTTGCGATTCCAGTTCTTTCAGAAGTTGCTGGTACGATCAAGTTTGTTGACTTGGTTGTTGGTGCCACTGTTTCTGAAGCTGTTGATGCCGTAACAGGTCTTACTCAGAAGATTGTTATGGAGTCTAAAGATCCATCACTTCAACCAAGAGTTGAAGTACTAGATGCAAATGGTGATGCCATCATCGTTCCAGGAACCAGCAGAAAGGCGATCTATCGTCTACAAGTTGGTGCTAACATCATGGTTAACGAAGGTGATCTAATTGCTGTTGGTTCTGCGATTTCTAAGATCTCTAGAGAAACAACAAAAACAAAAGATATTACCGGTGGTCTTCCAAGAGTTGCCGAGCTTTTCGAAGCTAGAAAACCTGGAAATGCCACTCAGATTGCCGACGTAAACGGAACAATCGAATTTGGTCCTGAGCTTAGAGGAAACAGAAGAATCATCGTTAAGCCTGAAGATGGTTCTGACCCTGTAACTTACTCAGTACCAAAAGGTAGATTCGTTACTGTTAACGAAGGTGATTATGTACGTGCTGGTGACCCGATTATGGATGGACCTGCCAACCCTCACGATATCTTGAGAGTTAAAGGTATCAAAGAATTGGCCAGATACATCATCGATGAGATCCAAGAAGTTTATCGTCTACAAGGCGTGAACATCGACGACAAACACATCGAAGTAATTGTGTCTCAGATGTTGAAAAAAGTAGAAATTATTCACCCTGGTGACACTCACTACGTTGTAGGAGATCAGGTAACCAAAGGTGAAGTAACAGAAATGAATGAAGAATTAGTAGCCAACGGTGAAGAGCCTGCTCAGTTCAGACCTCTTCTACTTGGTATTACCAAGGCTTCATTGACAACCGATTCATTCATCTCAGCGGCATCTTTCCAAGAGACTACCAAGGTTCTTACCCAGGCAGCCCTTGAAGGTAAAAAAGATGAGCTAAGAGGACTGAAAGAAAACGTTATCATGGGTCGTCTAATTCCAGCTGGTTCTGGTATTCCTAAGTATAGGGATTTTGACGCTGTGACCAATGATGGCGCAGAGGCCTTCGGGGCCGATGATTCGGTTACTTTGAGTATTTAAAAACTTGTAGTAGCTAGTGTGATGTGCTACATCATGCTAGCTACTTTCCCGTTGAATAAGGTTGAAGCAGATTTAAGGAGCAGTTAATGCCAACGATTAACCAGTTGATTAGAAAAGGTAGACAAGACAAAGTCGTTAAAACTAAGTCACCAGCACTTGTTGCTTGTCCTCAGAGACGTGGTGTATGTACGAGAGTTTATACAACCACTCCAAAGAAACCAAACTCAGCTATGAGAAAGGTTTGTAAGGTTAAGCTTACTAGTGGATTTGAAGTGATTTCATACATCGGTGGAGAAGGTCATAACCTTCAAGAACACTCCATCGTCCTTATTAGAGGTGGAAGGGTTAAAGATCTTCCTGGTGTGAGATACCATACCGTTCGTGGTTCATTGGATGCCACTGGTGTCGATAAAAGACGTCAGAGAAGATCCAAGTACGGAGCCAAGAGACCTAAGAAGTAATTACTATCCGATTTGAAACCCACTTTCCTGTCCTTTATTGGCCAGTGAAAGAGTAAACCCAAATCTGGAGTTGAAGAGGAGTATTATATGTCAAGAAAGCACAGAGCGCCCCAAAGAGAAGTACTTCCTGATCCGGTATATCAGGACGTAGTTGTAACAAAATTCATCAACTCACTAATGCTTGGTGGGAAGAAAGCTGTTGCAGAAAAAATCTTCTACGGAGCCCTAAACCTAGTTGAAACAAAAACCGGTGAAGAGCCTTTGAAAGTTTTCAAAAAAGCTCTTTCAAACGTCAAGCCAGCAGTTGAGGTTAAATCAAGAAGAATTGGTGGTGCTACTTACCAAATTCCTGTTGAGGTTAGACCTGCTAGACGTCAATCACTTGCTATCAGATGGCTTAGAGATTATTCAAAAGCTAGATCTGGAAAAACAATGATCGACAGACTTGCTGACGAACTTATCGATGCTGCCAACAACAGAGGTGGATCGGTTAAGAAGAGAGAAGACGTTTACAAAATGGCTGAAGCTAACAAAGCTTTTGCTCACCTTAAGTGGTAATCGTTTAAAAAATTTGCAAAAAGAAAGAATGAGGCTTTCCGGGACTAACGTTTTGGAAAGCCTTTTTTTTAAAAGGGAAAGAGTCCCATGAGTGACGGAGACATTGCTTTAATTCGTAACATCGGCATCATGGCCCACATCGACGCCGGAAAAACCACCACCACAGAAAGAATTCTTTATTACACAGGAAAATCCCACAAAATTGGAGAGGTTCATGATGGCGCTGCCACCATGGACTGGATGGTTCAAGAGCAAGAAAGAGGTATCACCATTACTTCTGCTGCTACAACATGCCATTGGGGAAAAAATAATATCAATATCATCGATACACCAGGACACGTTGATTTCACTATTGAGGTTGAGAGAGCTCTAAGGGTTCTTGATGGTGCCGTCGGTGTTTTTTGTGCCGTTTCCGGTGTTGAGCCTCAGTCTGAAACAGTTTGGATGCAGGCCGATCGTTATAATGTTCCAAGAATAGCATTTGTTAACAAGATGGATAGAATTGGGGCAGACTTTCAAAATGTTGTAACCGAAATTAGAGAAAAGCTTGGAAAAAAAGCTGCAGCTTTGCAAATACCTATTGGAGCTGAAGATGAGTTCGAAGGCATTATTGATCTCATCAAACAAAAAGCGATCTATTGGAAAGGTGATGATCTAGGCGCTTCATTTGATGAAGTTGAAATTCCTGAAGATCTTCAGGAAGATGCAGCCGTCTATAGGGAAGATTTAATTGAAGCACTTTGTGACTTTGACGATGACTTGGCAGAAGCCTATTTGGGTGGAGAAGAAGTTTCTCAAGAAAAAATACATGAAATTATCAGAAAGGCCGTAATTAACGACGGATTTATTCCTGTTCTTTGTGGTTCTGCTTTCAAAAATAAAGGTGTTCAGCCTCTTCTGGACGCAGTAGTGGCCTATCTCCCATCGCCAATTGATAGAGGAGAAATCAAAGGTCATTCAGCAAAAAATACTGAAAAAGAAGATTTAAGAAAACCAGATCCTGACGATTTGTTTTCTGGTCTTGCTTTTAAAATTGCAACTGATCCTTTTGTGGGTTCTATCACTTATGTGAGAATTTATTCTGGAACGTTGAAGTCCGGAGCCACAATACTAAACCCACTTAAGAATAAAAAAGAGCGTGTAACAAAAATTCTACAAATGCACGCAAACAAGAGAACAGAATTGCCAGAGGCAAAAGCTGGTGACATTGTCGCTCTTTCTGGATTGAAAGATACTACAACTGGTGAAACACTCTGTGATAATCACAAGCCGATTGTATATGATCTTATGGAGTTTCCAGAGACAGTTATATCCGTTGCAATTGAACCCAAGACTACTGCTGATGAAAAGAAGTTGATGGAAACTCTTGATCAACTCAAGAAAGAAGATCCATCGTTTTCTTATCAGCATAATAAAGAAACAGGACAGCTTCTCATTTTTGGAATGGGTGAACTACACTTGGAAATTATTGCTGACAGACTTCAGCGGGAATTTAAAGTTGGCGTACGAGTTGGAAAACCTCAAGTTTCTTATCGTGAAAGTATCACTGGTGAAGCCATTGCAGAAAATTCATTCAGAAAAGAACAAGGTGAAAAATTTCAATTCGGTCATGCAAAAATAAAAGTTGAACCTGTTGATTTTCAATCCGGTGTAGATTTCCATACTGCTCTTTCGAAGAGAGATCTTCCACAAGAATTTATTGATTCAATCAAGAGAAGTATTAATAACACATCGATGGGTGGAGCACTTGCTGGCTATCCATTTATTAATATCAAAGCGACACTCTTAGAAGCTCAGTTTAACGAAATGGAATCAAATGATGTGGCCTATGCAATTGCTGCTAGCAATGCGTTTAGGGAGGCCTGTCAAAAAGCCAAGGTTCAGATGATGGAGCCTATTATGGCACTCGAAGTGGTGACTCCGACCGAATACACCGGAGACATTATTTCGGACATAAATATGAAACGTGGAAAAGTTACGAATATGTCTGCCAAGCAAAATAAGGAAGTTGTAAATGCAGAGGTGCCGCTTTCTGAACTTTTTGGCTACAGCACAGATATCCGTTCGAAATCACAAGGAAGGGCCAGTTTTACTATGACCTTCCTAAAGTACGAAGTTATTCCAAAAGAATTGGCCAAAGCTATGCTGGAAAAACGAGGAATATTTATTTAACACAATGCATTGTGAATAATTTTTGGGCCCTGCGTATTTTTTTGAAATCAGTAGCTTGACAAAGGGCCACATAATAACTAAAAAGCTGATTCAATCTTTTATAGTGAAGGAATTTTAACGTATGAAAGCAAGCAGATTGCGGATCAAGCTGAGAGCTTATGATCACAAACTACTAGATAATTCAGTTAACGAGATCGTTCAAACAGCTAAGGAAACTGGAGCAAGAGTTGCTGGACCAATTCCTTTGCCTACAGAAATCAATAAGTTCACAGTTCTTCGTTCACCTCACAAAGATAAAACATCTAGAGAGCAGTTCGAAATGAGAACTCATAAAAGACTAATTGATATTGTTGATCCAACTCAACAAACCGTTGATAGCTTGATGAAACTCGACCTTTCATCTGGTGTTGACGTAGAAATTAAATACTAAACCGAAAGGTTAAAAATAATTAAGGCGGTTCTCTTCGCAAAGAATTGAACCTGAATATAAACCATGTATGCATCCCTTTGAGAGGGTGATGCTGTGGAGGAAGAATGGCTGAAGATACAAAAGCCCAAGAAGCCACTACTGCAGAAAACACAGCAGCAGAAACTAGCTCTACGAACTCAGTTTCTCTTCCAGCTTTTTTTGGTGTTAAAGCTGGTATGACTCGTATTTTTGACGAGGCTGGAAATCACGTTCCTGTTACTGTTGTTAAACTAATTCCTAACTTTGTTTCACAAGTTAAAACTCAAGACAAAGACGGTTACGAAGCTTATCAGATCGCTTACGGCGAGAAGAAAGAGAAACTTGGTAAGAAGCCACAAAAAGGTCACCTTACTAAGGCCGGTGTTGAAAAAACACTTACTCGTTTCGCTGAACTTAGAGCTGATGGCGTAGACGCTGCTGCTCTTGGAAAAGAAGTTTCAGTAGAAGGTTTTCAACCAAATACATACGTAGACGTTACCGGTACCTCTAAAGGTAAAGGTTTCCAAGGTGTGATCAAGAGATATGGTTTCCAAGGTGGACCAAAAACTCACGGATCTAAGTTTCACAGAGCTCCAGGTTCAATTGGACAGTGTGCGACTCCTGCTCGTGTTTACAAGCAGAAAAAGATGCCAGGTCACATGGGTGATAAAACGACTACAATCCAAAATATTAAAGTTGTTGAACTCAACACAGACAAGGGATACATGCTGTTGAAAGGTTCCGTTCCTGGATCAAAGAACGGTTTCATCAGAGTATCTCAGGCAGTGAAGAGGGGGTAGGACATGGCTGATATAGCGGTATTAAATGCGAAATTTGAAAAGTCCGGAACTCTAAGCACAAACGTAAGTCTTACACCAGAAGACATTAACGTTCCTGTAGTTCACCAAGTAGTAAAAGCTACTTTGGCCGGAAGAAGACAAGGTAATGCTTCAACTAAAACCAGAGCAGAAGTTCGTGGTGGTGGAGCTAAGCCATTCAAGCAAAAAGGAACTGGTAGAGCCAGACAAGGTTCAAACAGATCTCCTCTTATGCCAGGTGGTGGTAGAGCTTTTGGTCCTTCTCCAAGAAACTTTGAACAAAAGCTTAATAAAAAAGTTGCCCTTAAAGCTATTCAAGCAATTCTTGCTGACAAGCTTCAAGCTGGAAAACTTACTGTTGTCGACAAAATCGAAAGTACTGGAAAGACCAAAGATATGTACGCACTTCTTAATGGTAAAGGTCTTCTTCCTGCACTTGTTGTTACTGAAAGCAAAGAATCACCAGCTCTTAGAGCAGTGAAGAATCTTCAGTGGGGCAAGGGAATGGCAGTTGAAGGTTTCAGTGTTTACGAAGCTGTTAAATTTGAAAACCTCGTAATCGAGAAAGCGGCTCTTGAGTCGTTACTAAATAGGTTGGTGTAGCATGATTTTGGAAAATGTACTCAAAGCTCCACTTATTACAGAGAAAACAGCAGTTGCTACTGAAAAGTACAACAGATATGGATTCAGAGTAGAGCTTAAAGCTTCAAAGAACCAGATCAAAGAAGCTGTTGAAAAGCTCTATGATGTGAAAGTTGAAAAAGTGAATACGAATATCACGCCTGGGAAACTAAAGAGAATGGGTAAGAACATTACCAAGTCTCCAAAAGTTAAGAAAGCATGGGTTCAATTGGCTGAAGGTCAAAAGATTGAATTCTTTAAAGGTGTGTAAGCGGAATAAGGTTATATAGAGGAAGTTATGGGAATTACAAAATTTAAGCCAACGACCCCATCTTTGAGAAATACACAATTGGTAAACTCTGCTGAGCTTACTAAAGATGTAGCACCTCTCAAGTCATTGATGACTAGCAAGAATTCTACTGCCGGTAGAAATAACGTAGGTAGAATCACAACTCGTCATAGAGGCGGCGGTGTTAAGAGAAGATATAGAGTTATTGATTTCAAGAGAAATAAAGAAGGTGTACCTGCTACTGTTAAAGCGATCCATTATGATCCAAACAGAACTTGTCACATCGCTCTTCTTTCTTATGCGGATGGATTCAAGAATTACATCTTGGCCCCAACTGGATTGAATGTAGGTGACGTTATCGTTTCTTCTCCAGAAGCCGATATCAAAGTTGGAAACGCAAAAAAACTAGCTGATATTCCAGTTGGTACTTTGGTTCACAATGTTGAATTGAACCCAGGTGCTGGCGGGCAAATCGCAAGATCTGCTGGATCATATGTTCAAGTTATGGCGAAAGAAGGAGATACATGTCTTCTTAGAATGCCATCAGGAGAACTAAGAAAGGTGAAACTTGATTGTAGAGCTACAATCGGACAAGTTGGTAACCTTGATCACGAAAAAACAAAGTATGGTAAAGCAGGTCGTAAGAGAAGACTTGGTTGGAGACCTACTGTTCGTGGTGTTGTTATGAACCCAGTCGATCACCCACATGGTGGTGGTGAAGGTAGAACTTCTGGAGGACGTCATCCTGTGTCTCCATGGGGACTTCCAACAAAAGGTTACAAAACCAGAAAGAACAAGAGAACCGACAAGTTTATCGTTAAGAGAAGAAATAAGAAGTAGGAGTGACTGATGAGCCGTTCGCTTAAAAAAGGTCCATATGTTGAATTTAGCCTAATCGACAAAGCTATGAAGCTTCAAGAGGAAGGTAATACTAATAAAGTGATCAAGACTTGGTCTAGAGCGTCTACAATCATTCCAGAATTTGTAGGCCTTACATTTGCTGTTCATAACGGGAAGAAATTTATTCCAGTTTTCGTAACAGACCAAATGATTGGACACAAGCTTGGTGAATTTGCACTTACAAGAACCTTCAATGGTCACGGTGCAGATAAGAAGAAAAAATAATTGTTGAAATAGTTGAAGGAGAGCCTAGTCATGGCCATTACAGTTAAAAACAGTAGAGTTGGAATCGCGCCAAGAAAAGTAAGACAAGTTTGTGACTTGATTCGTGGTGAAAAAGCATCTGAAGCTCTTAAGACTCTCAGATTCTGTGAGAAAAAAGAGATTGCAATTGTTCTTTCTAAACTAATTAACAGCGGTCTTGCGATTGCTAATGAAAGTGACAAGTACGATCTTGATAACTTGGTTATCAGTCAGATTTTTGCTAACGAGGGACCAACTCTGAAGCGAATTCAGCCAAGAGCTCAAGGTAGGGCATTCAGAATTAGAAAGAGAACCAGTCACGTAACAGTTGAACTGAAAGAAGCATAGGAAGTAGATAATGGGACAAAAAGTACATCCATACGGATTTAGACTAGGTTACATTAAGGGTTGGAAGTCCAACTGGTATAGTAAAGACAAGTATACTGAGCAATTGCACGAAGATCTTGCGATTAGAAAGTATATTGAAACAAATATGAAAAACGCTGCCGTAGCCAATACTGAAATTTCAAGAACTTCAGATCAGGTTAAGGTAACAGTTTATACAGCAAAGCCTGGTGTCGCTATCGGTAAGAAAGGGACTGGGATCGAGAAAATCAGAGACGACCTAAAGAAACTTACTAAAGGAACTTTGATTTTCAATATTGCTGAAGTGAAGAGACCAGATGCTGATGCGAAACTTATCGCTGAAAACATCGCTGCTCAGCTTGAGAAAAGGGTTGCCTTCAGAAGAGCAATGAAAAAAGTTATGCAATCAGCTTTTAGAGCTGGTGTTAAAGGTATCAGAGTTAGAACTGCTGGACGTCTTGGTGGAGCTGAGATGGCAAGATCTGAAGGTTACTCTGAGAGAAAGGTTCCTCTCCATACCCTTAGAGCGGACATTGACTACAATACTGCCGAAGCTAAAACAACTTACGGAATTATTGGAGTTAAGGTTTGGGTCTATAAAGGTGAGATTTACAAGTAATTGAATTTACTACGTTGTAGTTAGAGAAGAGGTTAAAAATGCTCAGTCCAAAAAGAGTAAAGCACAGAAAGATGCAGAAAGGCAGAATGACTGGAAAAGCTAATCGTGGAAATACTATCACGTTTGGTGAATATGCTATACAAGCGATGACATGTGGTTATATAACCAACCGTCAAATTGAAGCTGCCCGTATTGCTATGACCCGTAAAATTAAAAGGGGTGGTAATGTTTGGATCAAGATTTTTCCAGACAAATCACTCACTAAAAAGCCTGCTGAAGTAAGGATGGGTAAAGGTAAAGGTTCTCCAGAGTCATGGGTAGCCGTTGTAAAACCTGGACGAGTTATGTTTGAACTTGCTGGTGTTGATGAAGGACTAGCGAAAGAAGCATTGAAGCTGGCTATGTATAAACTCCCAGTTAAGACCCGAATCATTAAAAGGGAACAAGAGTAAGTAGAGGAATCCTATGCAGAAGTTAGAGTGGAAAGAAATTAAAGATTGGGATGCAAAAGCGATTGACGCTAAAGTTGGCGAAATCAGAAGACAGCTATTCGAAATGAGAATGCAAAAAGCTGCTGCTGGATATGAAAAACCACATCATTTTAAAGTGGCTAAGAAAAATATCGCTAAATTGCTAACAGCTAAAACGCAAAACGCGAAAGGTGACAAATAATGACTACTGAAACACACAAGAGTTTTAAAAGACGTTTGGAAGGTATCGTTGTTTCTGACAAGGGAACACAAACTATCGTAGTTAACGTTGCCAGACGTTTTAAAGATAAAAGATATAGCAAATTCGTTACAAAAACGAAGAAGTATCATGCTCACGATGCTGAAAGCAAAGCTCAAGTAGGTGACTTGGTTCAAATTATCGAATCAAGACCATACTCAAAGCTTAAGAAGTGGGAACTGGTACAGATTAAACAAGTTAAAGCTGTTGACTAAGAAAGCACAAGTTGGAGTGAAGTCATGATACAGATGCAAAGTAAGCTAGAAGTAGCAGATAATTCAGGGGCCAAAGAAGTTAAGTGTATCAAGGTTCTTGGAGGATCTAAAAGAATGGTTGCTGGTCTCGGTGACATTATTGTTGTAGCCGTTCAGCAAGCTCTTCCAGGTGGGAAAATGAAAAAAGGTGACGTCAAAAAAGCCGTTATCGTTAGAACAAAGTACCCAGTAAGAAGAGAAGACGGTTCTTATATTAGATTTGATAAAAATAGTGTTGTTATCCTCAACAACAACAATGAGCCAGTTGGTACTCGTATTTTCGGACCTGTGGCCAGAGAGTTGAGAGGAAGAAACTTTACAAAAATTTGTTCACTAGCACCTGAAGTACTTTAAGGCGCTAGAAGAGTTAGGTGGGTTATGCAGAAGCTCAAAGTAAATGATGAAGTTATTGTCCTTGCTGGAAAGAACAAGGGTAAAACAGGAACTGTTGCTAAGATTTTTGAAAAGCAAAACAAAGTTCTTGTTAGTGGTGTGAACACGGTTAAAAAAGCCGTCAGACCAACTCAAGAGAATCCGGCTGGTGGAATTGTTGATGTGGAAAAATCTCTTCATAGAAGCAACGTTGCTCTAGTTAGTCCAAAGACTAAGAAAGCAACGAGAGTAAGAATTGAAGAGAAAGACGGAAAAAAAGTCAGAGTGGCCGTAGCTTGCGGTTCAGTTCTCGACAAATAAGAGGCATATCATGAGTTTGTTTGGTGATTTGTACAAAAATGAAGTGAAAAAGAACCTTAATGAGAAGTTCGGTTACAAGAACGTCAATGAGGTTCCTAAAATTGAGAAAATCGTAGTTAACTGCTGTACACGTGATTGTGTTGTTAACGCTAAGGTCGTCGATAATATTATGGAAGACCTAGCTGCTATCACCGGTCAAAAACCAGTAGTTGCCAGAGCGAGAAAGTCTATTGCGACTTTTAAGGTTAGAGAGGGGATGCCACTTGGTGCTGCCGTTACTCTAAGAGGCGAAAAAATGTACGAATTTCTTGAGAGACTCATTCACGTGACTCTTCCACGAGTAAGAGACTTTAGAGGTGTATCTTCTAAGGCTTTCGATGGAAAAGGAAATTACACTCTTGGGATTAAAGAGCAAATTATCTTCCCTGAAATCAACTACGATAAAGTTGATAAGGTAAGAGGACTTGGAATCTCAATTGTAACAACCGCTAAAAATAATGAAGAAGGCAGAGAGCTACTTGCTCAGTTTGGAATGCCTTTTAGAAAGTAAGCCGGAGTAGATATGGCACGTAAAGCGAAACTAGAAAGTAATAAGAAAAGAGCAAAACTTGCTGCAAGATATGCAGCTAAGAGAAAAGAGCTCAAGAAGATAATCATTGATCCAAATGCTGAGCCTGAAGCAAAAGGTGAAGCCATTAGAAAACTCCAAAGGCTACCAAAGAACTCTAATCAAATTAGAGTTAAGAACAGATGTGCTGTTACAGGTAGACCAAGAGGTTTCCTAAGAGCTTTCGGACTTTCAAGAATTGCTTTTAGAGAGCTTGCTCACCGTGGAATGGTTCCTGGTGTAACGAAATCAAGTTGGTAAGAAGAAGAGGGTATATATTATGATGACAGATCCAGTAGCTGACATGTTGACCAGAATGAGAAACGCTCTCAAAGCTGGACACGATAGAGTTGAATTCCCGGCTTCAAAGATGAAAGCAGGTATTTGTAAAGTTCTTAAGGACGAAGGTTACATCCAGTCTTTTAAGATCATTGCTAAAACAAAATCAGACATCAGACTTAAAGTTGTATTCAAAGAAGATGCAATCAAAGGTTTGAGAAGATACTCAAGACCAGGTTTGAGACAGTACCGTGGTTATGATGAAATCCCAAGGGTTCTATCTGGGCTAGGAACAGCGATTGTTTCTACTTCAAGAGGAATCGTGTCTGACAGATTTGCAAAACAAAATAAGGTTGGAGGAGAAATCCTCTGTACCGTTTGGTAATAAAGGAAACGGCTATGTCTAGAATTGGAAAAAACCCAGTTGTAGTACCTGACAAAGTAGATGTGAAAATTAACGGCACAGCTGTAAGTGTTAAGGGACCAAATGGTCAACTTGAGTACACTTTCAACGATAAAGTAACAATTACGATGGAAGGTAAAGAAATTACTGTTAAGCCTGTTGATGAGTCTAAATTTGCTACATCAATGTGGGGAACAGCAAGAACATTGATCAACAATATGTGTGTTGGTGTATCTACTGGTTTCACAAAAGGTCTTGAGTTTAACGGCGTTGGTTACAAAGCTGCTGTTAAAGGAAATGAACTTGAACTGAACCTTGGTTACTCTCACCCAATTACTTATGCACTTCCTGCTGGAATCACTGCAAAAGTAAATAAGAACCTCATCGAAATTTCTGGTTGTGATAAAGAGCTAGTTGGTTTCGTTGCTGCAAAAGTCAGATCATTCAGACCACCAGAGCCATATAAAGGTAAAGGTATCAAGTACACTGACGAGCATATCATTAGAAAAGCTGGTAAAACTGGCGGTAAATAAAAAATAAGCCTGAAGATAGCAAGCGCTTAGGGTGGAGTTGAAGTTATGAGAAAGAAGATTGGAAAATTAGCTGATGTTGGAGCGGAGAGAAGACTGAGAAGACGTCTGGCTATCCGTAAAAAAGTAAATGGAACAGCTGAGAGACCTAGAATTGTCGCTCAGAGATCTAACAAGCATTTGTCAGTTCAAGTAATTGACGACACTGCTGGAAAGACTCTTTTATCTGTTCAAACTTATGGAAAAAATGCTGTTGCAGGTGCCAAGCCTAATAAGGAAGGTGCTAAAGTTGTTGGTGCTAAAGTTGCTGAGGCACTTAAGGGAGCTAACATTAATACAGCAGTATTTGACAGAGCTGGATACAAGTATCACGGCGTAATTGCTGAACTTGTTGGTGCTGTTAGAGAAAACGGAATTCAGGTTTAAGAGGGTCCCATGAGCGAAGATACAAAAGTAGAAGAAACAAAAGTAGAAGAAACTGCAGCTGCTGAAGGCGCTGAAGCTGAAATGCAAGCCGCTGACGGCAAGTCTAAGAGAGCTCCAAGAAAGAAAGCTGCTCCTAGGAAAAAAGCTCCAACCAATGTTAATCCAGACATTGAAGAAAGAGTTGTTGCTGTAAATAGAGTTGCTAAGGTTGTTAAGGGTGGTAGAAGATTTTCTTTCTCTGCACTTATGATCGTTGGTGATAAAAAAGGTAAAGTTGGGTACGGACTTGGTAAAGCCAAAGAAGTTCCTGAGGCTATCAGAAAAGCTACACAAGCTGCTCAGAAAAACATGATTAGTGTTGCTCTTGACGATGGGACTATCCCACACGCAGTACTAGGAAGATTTTGTTCTGCAAAGATTCAATTTATTCCTGCTTCTGAAGGTACTGGGGTTAAGGCCGCTGGTGCTTGTCGTTCAATTCTTGAGCTTGCTGGAATTAGAAACGTACTAACTAAATCTGTTCAAAGTACCAATCCTCACAACGTTGTGAAGGCTACTTTTAAAGCTCTTGAGAATCTAAGATCAGAAGCTGAAGTTGCTAAAGCACGTGGTAAGGACATTAAAGGTCTTAGAATCAAGTAATTGAGGTGAATTATGGCGAGTAAAACAATTACTGTAAAATTAGCGAAATCTACTATTACTTGTACTGACAAGGTTAAGGCCACTGTTAAAGGTCTTGGTCTTAGAAAGACTGGTTCTAGTAAAACATTGGAAAACACACCAGCCGTGAGAGGGATGATCAAAAAAGTGATTCACCTTCTTGAGGTTACTGAATAAGTTGTTGCGAGGACATTATGCTTAAGCTGAATAATCTACAAAGTCCAAAAGGCGCTCATAAAAATACCAAGAGAATTGGTAGAGGCCAAGGTTCTGGTCAGGGAACACAAGCCGGTAAAGGTCACAAAGGTCAAAAAGCCAGAAGTGGCGGCGGTGTGAGAACTGGTTTTATCGGTGGATCGATGCCACTTTATATGAGATTGCCAAAGAAAGGTTTTTCTAACGCACCATTCAAGACTGAATATGCAATTGTAAACCTCGATCAAATCGAAGCTAAATTCGAAGGTGGAGAAGTTACAAAAGAAGCTCTAGTTGAAAAAGGACTTCTTAACGGTGCTGACAAAAGACTTCCTGTAAAAGTTCTTGGAAATGGAGAACTTAAAAAGGCCCTTACTTTCGTCAATATTGACAAGTTTTCTAAATCTGCTTCAGAATTGATTGCTAAAGCTGGTGGCAAGATCGAAAACAAATAAAGGGATTTTAAGGGATGTCGAACGCTCAAGGAAAACTAGAGGAGCTGAAGAAGAAGATTTTCTTCACGTTTTTACTACTATGTGTCTATAGAATGGCTGCGCAAATTCCAGTTCCTGGAGTTGATGCTAAAGCAATCGCAGCCTATTTCTCTGAATCCGGTGGCGGGATCTTCGATTTGATCAACACCTTTTCTGGTGGTGCTTTTAAGAGATTTTCTGTTCTCGCCCTAGGGATCATGCCATACATTACGACATCTATTATCTTTTCACTTCTTGGGGAAGTTATTCCTCAGATTGCTGAACTTCAAGAAGATGCAGATGGGCATAAGAAGATTCAAAAATGGACTAGATATTTCACCGTTATTCTCTGTTGTATTCAGGGTTACGGGATGGCTGCCGTGTTTGAAAGCTTCAAGTCACCAGGCGGAATTCCAGTTATTCCAGATCCAGGTTTGCTTTTCAGACTTACAACAATGATTACTCTTGCCGCAGGGACTATGTTTCTTTTGTGGCTAGGTGAAAGAATTACTGAATACGGTCTAGAGAATGGTGTTTCTTTGATTATCTTTGCCGGTATCGCAGTTGAGTTACCTTCAGAAATTATCCAAAAGATGACTCTTTATAGAAACGGTGAACTTCCAGGGATTCAGATCTTGATCTTTTTGGCAGTTATTCTTGCTTGTTTCTACATCGTAGCTTTTATTGAAAGAGCATTCAGGGCAGTTCCTGTGCAGTATGCTAAAAAAGTTGTTCATAACCAAGTGTATGGTGGTGCCCAGACTCTTCCTATGAGAGTTGATACAGGTGGGGTTATGCCTCCGATCTTGGCTTCATCTCTTTTGGCTGCCCCAACTACATTTGCTTCATTTGTTAGCGAAACTAACCCGATTAAGCCTTACTTGGATCACATCGTTCAATCGTTGTATCCTGGACAACTGCTTTTCAATATCCTTTTCTCGGCTTTGATCGTTTATATGTGCTATTTCTATGCACCTATTCAGTTTAAAACTAAGAAAATTTCTGAAATGCTTCAGAAGAACAATGCTTTTATCCCGGGTGTTAGACCTGGTGCCAAAACAAAAGAATATCTTGATTTCATCCTTAATAGACTGACGTTTTTTGGTTCTATCTTCTTGGTTGTGATCTGTGTGCTTCCTGGAATTCTTACTGGTGAGCAAACACGTTTTGGTGGTACTTCGCTCCTGATCCTCGTTTCTGTGGCCATCAGGGTGATGATGAACATCCAATCTTTTATGTACTCCGACAGACTTGAAACAGCTTACAAGTCTAGAGGTAAGTACAAAGGTCAAAACAGAAGGTTCTAAGTTTTATGAAACCACAACTGATTTTACTTGGCGCTCCCGGTGCGGGAAAAGGAACTCAGGCTGCCAGACTCGTAAAAGAGTTTGGCTATGACCATATTTCTACTGGGGACCTG
>SBGE01000136.1 GCA_006226755.1 Deltaproteobacteria bacterium
TGATTTCCTATCGTAATATTTCTATTTTTATCTAGAAGCCAATTTTCTCCTTTTTGGAGTTTGTCGCCCTCAGAATAAATGGAAGGACTCTCTTCAATACATGTAAATTCCATAAGACCATTGATTAAACGAATAGTCGCTGCAATTTTCGCAATATTTTTATCGAGCCTGATATGAGCAAACGGACCGGATCCAATTAGAATCCTGTCTGCACTCACTTCGATCTCATATGTTTGAGAATTGATCTGATATCTTATTTTTGGCATAACGATTCCTAGAAGGGGAGTTGAATACTCTTGAGCACAAGAAGAGTTTCCTGATTAAATATTTCAAGAGCCTCTCCTTCAAAAACAGTGAAAAGGACCATTAGCCCGATGCTGATGCTTGCTAAGATGATATATTCAGTTGTCACCTGTCCCTTAATTTTATACATTTTATTTTTTGATGTTAATTTTAAATCCATTTGCACCATCCGCTTTTTTAACTTGTTCACTGTTTAGAAATTCTTCCAAATTAACACCTAGTTTTTCCCCGGTCTTCTTCATTCCTATTTCTTCTGGGTTTCTCAAAGCAATTTCAAAGCGTGCTTTTTTCTCAGCAAATTTCAAGAGATTGAATTCTTCAGGTGATACATAGAAACCAATTTCTTCGGCCGATCCTGTTTTAAAATCTCCCCATGCCGTTTTGTTACCAACAGAGACTAAAGTAATGTCTTCGAGCAGATTAAAGGTGGTTTCACCTTTATTTGGTAAATTCATGGTTACCACAATATCTACGTGATCATTAGGCTTGATCCACCCATTGCTGATGGCCTTATCTTTTATTTCTAAGGTGAAAAATCTCTTTCCAAAAGGAATTCGATCAGACATCGAGGTTAACCCATTTTTATCTATAACGAGTGATAAAAGCATAGGGTCACCTCCTTTTATCTGCTCCTTGACTGTACTACCAATTATTTTAGGTCTATCTTGGGCCAATATCATATTTGAACTGATATTTTTTTTCAGAAAGAATCTTACGCTCAGATTTTTTTCATCGATTTTATCAGCAGGGTTTAAGTCTTTACCTGCAACCAGGATTGGAACTGTTTTGTAAGTATCTCTCACTGCGCTTAATTGATCATCATAAATTCCTTTTTTTATCAATGATGAAACCAACCCAAAACAAACAGCGGCTAAGATCAACAAAGTTTCTGTCTTATAGAGAGGGTGACTCTTTAATTTAGCGAAGTCCAACTTCATAGCTATCTCCAGTTTTTAATTTAAATAGGGCCCTGTGGGCGAGTTCAATATAAAGGAATTCAGATTTATTATTTGTTTGATGTTGCTCTTCAAAGTCAGTCAAAAAATATGTATTTACTTCCTTTATAGTAGGGATGCCGAGGAGGGCCTATGTTTATATTAGCTATAATTTATTTGTTGTTTCTGAATCTTATATTGCTTCCTCTTATTCATAATTATTATGGAAGATATTTTGACTCAGTGAAGCTGAGTTCACGAGAATTCTTTATACTTTTTTCAGCTACTATTCTTCAGTCGATGATTCTTTTTTATACGGTTAAAAGCATTGAAGGTATTTACTATGCCCAAATAATGTTTGCCGTCACCGGAGTATTGTTGTTGGATATGAAATGGCAGATTATCCCTGATTTTTTTAATCTTGCAGGTTTTCTTGCAGTAGTCGGCTTGTTCTTAGATGAAGAAAGTAAATGGCTTGGACTTACTAATTTTATATACTGTTTGATTCCTTTGTTTATTCTTTTAACTACCTCCTTATATGAAAAATTAACTGGAAAGAATGGTTTAGGAAGGGGAGATATAAAGTTATTGCTTTGGTTAGTTCCATTGGTTGGAATTCTAGGGCTTAAGGCCATTCTTTTATCGCTATTTTTGGCGATCCCGAAAGCTATCACTGTTACGCGTTCAAATGACAAAGATGTTCCATTTGCTTTTGGCCCCTATTTGATTGCAGGATTTTTTCTGACTAATACTTTTTTTCACTTTTCGCAATCCTGGTAAAAAACGTCAGGAATTTTCCTGTAAATTAGCTTCAAGATCAGCAAGACGCTGAATAAACATCAAGGAGTTGCACATGAACAAAACTAAGAAAAACCTAAAGAAGATCGCTGGACAAAACACTGCTGAGTACCTTGTACTATTGGTTTTGATCGCTGTTGGTACTATCGGGATCACATCCTACTTTGGTAAATCAATTGAACAAAAAATGTCACAAGTGACTTCGGCCATTTCTGGAAATGATGCTGGTGTACTATCGGCCAGAAACGCTGCTACTAATGCTGCAACCGGTGCCGTTAATGACTTTGAGGCCTCTGGTCATGGTATGGATATGAACAAAAATCATAGATATTCTGGTGGAAACTAAGAAGATTTTATACGCATAAAACGCGCGTAAGAAAGGGGTCCAGGACGGACCCCTTTTTTTATTTTAAGCTCATTCATTTAAATATTTTTTGTCAATATCATGCAAATGGCCTTTAAAAAACTCTGTAAACTCCCAATTGGAAGTTGTTCCCCCCTTAAATTCATCACGTTGCTGCTCACCGGAGGATATATGTTGAAAATGATGACCCTACTGTTGCTAATGATTCCTTTCGTAGTTCTAGCAAGCCCCAAGAAGATTAATCTGAAAGTTGGTAAAACTGAGCAAATTAAACTCAATGCTTTTGCTAAAGAAATAAATTTGAATAAGGACAAACTGGTTAAAATCCATCGGGGGTCTGATAGTTCAGTTCTTTTGGTTGAGGCGGTAGGTAAAGGTTCAGTTGCTATGGAGGTGATCAAGGAGAATGGGGAAAGAGAGGCCTTTGATATAGATATCTCAGCTAAATCCAGCACTAATACCATGATCAATCAAGCTAAAGACAAGCTCTCAGTCATCTCGACACTTAAAATGAGAACATATAAGGGAAAACTCTATCTTTCTGGAAATATTGTTCAAGCAAGCTCAGTCGCCTTAATTCAAAATGTGAAAAAACAATACCCAGGAATAATTGTTGACGGTACAGAGAGGTCTGTAAGTCGGCCGGCCATTGTTGTTGAGTCCATTAATAGATCGCTTAAGAAAAACAATATAAATAGTGTTCAAGCGCGAAATTACGGACGCTATATCCATATTGTAGGTGGGGCAAGGGACAAACTTGAAAGAGAGCTCGCCATGAAATTAGCGAGAACGATTGACTCCAGAGTCATTGATAGTATGAGTGAAAAAGTCAAAACTGCTCCTTCTGTAAAGATTGATGTCATGTTTGTTGAAGTCTCTAAATCAGATAAAACAAGATTTGGTTTGAAGGGAGAACCTCTTCCTGATGCATCAACATCACTTGCCACTGGTGTCTTGGCGCTGAAAAATGGACATACTGGTCCAATTTCTTGGCAAGTAAGCGATTTGAACTTTTTCCTAGAAATGATCAAGACATCTGGGCGTTCAAGAGTGCTTTCTCAGCCAACGCTCGTTTCAAGAAGTGGTGAAAAATCCAAATTCCATAGTGGAGGCACCTTCTATATGGAAAGTGTTCAAAACGTAGATGGTAAAAAAGAAATTGTAATTACCCCAATTGATCACGGTATTGAATTGGAAATTGAATCAAATGCTGATCAACTTGGTCAAATTTCTGCAAACATAAAAACAAGTGTGAAGGATATTGTCGAGGCGAAAATAGAAGGTGGACTGCCTTCTCTTGCTGTCAACAAGGTTGACACTGCAGTAACCATCAAAGATGGACAATCGATTCTTTTAAGTGGTCTGACAAAGAAAAGAGAAACCAAAGAAATGAGCAAAGTACCAGGGCTCGGAGATATTCCAGTTGTGGGTGAGATGTTCAAATCAAGAAAATTTGAAACAGAAGAGGTTGAGTTGGTTGTCCTGGTGACAATGAGTCTCACTAATCCATCAGAAGATAATGTCTCCGCCGCTAAAGGCATTTGGGACCATGCTGGTAGGGACGTGAAGTTCAATATTTTTGACTGAGGTCTTGATGAATAAGTTTAGTATAGAAATTCTAGCTACCGGAAAAAAATATGTACTGATTGCTCCGCTGCATATCGGACGTCAGCACGACTGT
>SBGE01000237.1 GCA_006226755.1 Deltaproteobacteria bacterium
CATAGGTACCTATGCTGAGGCGACGACAACGGGTGCAAGTTCTCCAGGCTTTTTACAATTCAGTACAACTTCATCAGGAAGTACTGTTCCGACTGAAAAAATGAGAATTTCTTCATCAGGTAATGTTGGTGTTGGAAATTTAAACCCAACGGCTAAGCTTGATGCGAAACTTCCTGGGGATGGAGGAGATATCCTCAATTTGAGTAGTTCCGATGCCGTTCTCTTTAACTTCAATTCAAGTCGTGGTGATAATCACAGAGTTCCTATCTTCAATATGTATGGTCAAAACGATATCTCTGGCACCAGAGGTGTCGGTGGTATTATCCATGCTGAAACTACAAATGCAGCATGGCAAGCTAGCGATGCTGTAATGCAATTTAATGTAACCCAGTCAGGAGGATCAGTTGCTAATGCTAATTTGTTCAATTGGTCGAATAATGATTCACAAATGATGACGATGGACAAAACAGGGAAACTTGGCATTGGAACAACGACACCAGAAGAAAAACTAGATGTTGTTGGTAACATGAAAATATCTGGAACGATTAATGGTCGAAGTATTGCCTCCTACGGCACTTCTGGATCTTATATTCTGGGAGATCATGATTGGTCTGATCAGATACGTTCTGGAACTCAAGTCTATGATGCTGCAGAAAAAGGTATGAAACTGACGACTGCAGGGACAACCTTTATTAGAACGAGACTTCCGGTTGATGCTTATAAAACTTATCGTGCTGAAGTTACGATGAAAAAAATTGATGGGACTGGGAACATCTATATTGGTGCCGACTCTCTTGATGCTAACTTTTCAAGTATCACAGCAGACCTCGCTAGTTCCTATAACTATTTTGGAGCCAATGGGTACACACTGGCGGCAGGGAATGAAAAAACTTTTGTCGGTTACATCTCTGGTTATAATACAGTTGCAACCGGTGACGTGACTAAGTTTGATCCAGGCGCGAAGTATTGGGATCTTGTTCTAATTGCCAACTACACTGGTTCTGGTAATACTGTCGTTAAATCAATCAAGATTGAAGAAGTTGATACTATTCGTGAAGATGATCAAGGTCGTATTGGAATTGGAACTAATTCTCCAGATGCCAGATTACATATCACTGATGGATCTGCAAACGGTTCTTTGAGATTGGATGTTTTTCAAGCAGGAGGACCTTTTAGTAGTTTGATGACTGGGTCAGACTTTGGTTCTGTTATTACTGGTGGCGACAACGGGCAAATGGTTATGGCCTTGAAGGATAACGATGTTAATGATGGTTTCCATATCATTTCTGGCGGTGGAAACTATATGGCCGATACAACCTACGATAAAAATGTTTTCTCGGCTAAATCAGATGGAAAAATTGGAATTGGTTTAAATAATCCTTCATATGGTTTACATGTAAATAATCAGAGTACAGCAAATACAGGGGCAATGTTTATTGGAGCCTCTTTAAATGGATCTGGAAAAGGACTTGTCATTGATTCTGCGACAAGAACGACTGCTGAAAATACAACTCCCGCATTAGAGATTATCAATAGAGCTGGAACAAATACGATGACTGCTACAGTTGAAGGGAGAGTTGGGATTGGTACAACAACTCCTGCCGAAAAATTGCATGTCGTTGGTGATATAGAAATGGAAGGGGATACCTTTGGAGGTATTTATGGTGCCACAAGAGGTATTTGGAGGTTTGATAGAGCGAATCCAAATTTTGGTATTTTTTATACTGAAGGCTCTCCAGATAAGATGCAATTCGCTACTCAAGGTGGAGGTACAACAAATCCAGATTTAACTTTAGCCGGTGGATATGTAGGTATCGCTAGAACCAACCCAGCTCGTCCTCTTGATGTTAATGGTGGCGCACATATTAATTACACAGGAAGTGGAGCGACATTGCACGTTGGAGGATCAATTGGTGCTACATCTTGGATTGGTGCTGGTTGTGAAGCTGGATGTGAAACGGCAGGAGGGTATTCTATTATGTATCCAACTTCAGTAGCTGTTTCAACATTTGGTTGGACAACAACTTCAGATGCTAGACTTAAAGAAGAAGTAGAAGAAGTGGAAAATGTTCTCGATAAAATTCAAAAAGTGAGAGCGGTTGAGTATTTCTGGCGTGATCGTGAAATTAACCCTAGACGTGAAATAGGTGTGATTGCCCAGGAGATACAGGCAGTCTTTCCAGAACTTGTGCATACAACTGAAGATGATTTTTTAACTGTCGATTACCCAAGACTTGGAGCGATTGCTCTAGAAGGTATTAAAGAGCTTAATGCACAGGTTAAAAAGAACATAGAGATGTTCAGTATCATGAATGGAACTCTCAAAGTACATGAAGAGCGAATCTCAGCAAACGAGAGAGCTATCGCAAGTCTCAAAGAAGAAAATGAAAAGCTTAAAGATGAAAATGAAAAACTTAAAAAGCGTCTTGAAGCGATCGAAAAACATCTCGGACTTTAAAACCACTCGTTAATATTTTTCCAAAATACTTGGATCTTCCGCCATATTCAGTCTGAATGAGGGCTATTTCTGTATTGATTTCAGTGATTTAAACTTGAGTTAATGAAAAAGGGCAATTTCGTTGTTCGGGTACTGATTTTTTTTCCATCAAGCATTAGATTCCTATCCAACGAAACAAACACAAACACAAAAATTGTGTGAACTACTTTTTAATAGGAGAAAAATTATGAGAAAACTTATTGCCCTTACACTTGCCCTAGTATCAGTTAGCGCTTTTGCTCTTAACCCAAACAGAACGTGGCATTCACGTGGTGAAACTTTGAAATTTGTTGGTTACCAAACAACACTTTTCAAATACGATTCAAAAGAAGCTGCTGTTGAAGGTGCTCTTGACCTAATCGCTGATCTTAAAAGTGGTAACCCTTCAAGATCTGCAATGCAAAAACTAAATACTGCATTTCAACTTTGGGATTCTGGTGAAAAGTGTCAGTCAACGACTGGAATGAACGCAAGAATCGTTGCTCAAGAAATGGCCAAAGGTAACGCTGAAGTTATTTCTATCACAGTTAGCTCTTACTTCACTGGCGCTGGCGCTGAAGTTTTTAACTCACAAGTTAGATTCTATGCTCCATGTGTAATGAAAGACAGAGACTAATCTCATTCAATTCCGAACGGCCCCTTCTCAATAAGGGGCCTTTTTTTGTCTTTTTCCATCCCTAATTTCAGTCACTTAGCTTCTTGAAAAAGCTCATCTTTTGTTCAATTATAAGTACCCAATATTACATAGATGAATAGCCTCCTTTTCAGTGCAATTTGTAAAAAAATAATCAAATTTCATCTCTCTAACTATCTGAAAGCCCGTAAAGAACCTAAGGCAAAATATAATAATAACGATAAGTTATAAAAGTATGAAAAACATCATTATACTGTTTTCCATTTTTGCTCTAAGTTTTTTATCAAGTTGTATTCTCGATAAGGGCACAACTCTTATTAATTTTGGAAACAAACCAGATCCTTACCTTGTTAAAAAAGCTGGTGGAAGTATTGGTGATGTTAATGCAACAATTTCAACTGTTGCTATTGTTAACGATCAACTCGTCATCAATGGCTCTGGTCTAGATAATATTGATTCCATCACACTTAATGGAAACTCTTTTGCAATTGAATCAAAATCTTCTTCGAATATTGTCGCAAATGGAGCAGCAGCTTTTAGTTATGTTGTTGGCCAAATTTTTGATTTGGTTTTATCTAACGCTTATGGCGCAGCCACTTATCAAGTAACATTCACACTTTCAGATAACACAGTAACCACTTCTAAAATTGTTGATGGTCAGGTGATGACAGCTGATCTTGCTGATGGCGCAGTTACTGCTGCAAAACTTTCTACGGCAGGAGCAACGGCGGGATCTGTTATTCAATTTGATGGAACCAATTGGGGACTGGTTAATCTCAATGGTCTTACTTATCAAGGCACGTGGAATGCCAGTACTAATTCACCAGGACTATCAGATGGTTCTGGGAACTGTAACGGTTATAACCCAGGTGATTATTTTGCAGTCTCTGTTACTGGCTCAACTTTAATTGATGGCGAGAGTTCTTGGGCAGCAGGAGA
>SBGE01000129.1 GCA_006226755.1 Deltaproteobacteria bacterium
GGCGACGATCTTCTCAAAAACCAAAAAGAATTGAACGAACATCGTTTCGTTACAGACAGCATAATGGACTCCTTGACTGAACTTGGACTTAAGCCAGAGTTTATAGTCGCTGAAACTTTGCTGAAACTACCTTATATACAACATATTCATAGCTTGATTTCCTGCCCTCTTGGTAGACATACAAAGATTCTGGATTTGATGGAGAAGCTTCATCCGACTCCCGCCGTTGGCGGCTCACCGAGAGAACTTGCGATGGAAAACATCCGTGCTTTTGAGCCATTCGATAGAGGTTTGTACGCAGCACCGATGGGCATTATTGGAAAAAATTATTCTGAAATCATAGTAGGAATTCGTTCCGCTCTAATCAATGGAAAAAACCTGCACATCTATGGAGGAGCAGGTATCGTTCCTGGATCTACAGCAGAAAGAGAATGGAATGAGACTCAGAATAAGATGAAAGCAATTGCGGGGCTTTTCTCATGAAACTTTTGGAAGAAAATCCCAACAGATTAATAAGCTCACTCCTGATAGCTGAATTGATTAAAAATGATATTACTCATTTTTATGTCTCTCCTGGAATGAGGAATGCTCCTCTACTTTCTGCACTTAAAAATAATGACAAAGCAAAAGTTTTTTTAGGGATAGACGAAAGAGCACAAGCTTATCGTGCCATGGGTAGTACCAAAGCTTCTGGCAGACCAAGTGTCCTTGTTTGTACAAGTGGTACAGCAATGCTTAACTATTCTCCAGCACTGGCCGAGGCGGTTAAAAATGAAACCCCTTTGATTGTACTCTCGGCCGACAGACCTGATGAATTAATCTGGTCAGATGCAAATCAAACAATGGAGCAAAATAATATTTACGCCAGAATGGGAATCGAAACCTGGAAGCTACCAACAACAGATAACAACTTCCCTCTAGAAAGTTTCCTTTCAAGAGTTAATAGATTTCTCAATTTGTGTGAAACAGGGAAACCTGTTCATTTCAATATCCCCTTTAGAGATCCCTTGGATGGGAAAACTGTTGAGATGCCAAAAGATCGAGTCGAATTGGCAAGAAAACTTTTCTCCAATGAAAAACCACATAATCAATTCATAAAAGATTACACACCAATTAATTATGAAATTGAAAAAAGCTTTCTCTCCAAAAAAGGTTTACTTGTAGTAGGAGAACTTCCACCCAATACTCCGAAGAAGGCCTTAAAGTCCTTAGTCTCTAAAACAAAATGGCCGATATTTCTCGATGTTCTCTCTGGTCTTAAATATGATTTTTCAATGAATGATGGAGCAATTCCAACTTTCGATCACCCAGAAGTCATGGAGTATTTCAAAACGAATAAACCTGAAGTCATTATACACGTTGGTGGACGAATGACTTCAAAGCATTACCATAGATTTATTGATGAAAACTCTGACATTCAAATCCTTCATGTCAGTGGAAAAACAGGAATTAATCACTCTCCTTTAAATGCACAATTCAACAGAGAAGTGGCACCAGACAAATGGGCCAATATCATGCTGGAACTTGTGGAGCATTCAAAGCAGAATAGCTTTGATACTACTCCATGGATTGAATTTGTCAGAAAGAAACGTGATTTGATCGAACAAAGTCAGCTTTGTTATCCATTGGTTTCTAAGACACTTATAGAGAATCTTCCTGAAGTTTGCGATCTCTACGTGGCAAACTCTACAGTCATCAGATCATTCGACTCCTATACTGGTTTTGAATCACATCCTGATATCAGAGCAATCGGCCATCGTGGCGTAAGTGGCATTGAAGGATTTATGGCCGCGACGCAAGGATTGAGAGAAAGTTCTGATCATGGACCTGTTGTATTGGTCATTGGAGACATTTCTTTTCTCCACGACCTAAACTCTCTCGCTCTTCTCGAAAAAGAGGGTCGTCCGCTTATGATTGTACTCGTAAACAATTACGGAGGCGGCATCTTTAGTCTTCTTCCTCTTGAAAAGGGGGAGGAAATTCTATCAATGATGAGTACTCCTCATGAAATTACTTTTGAAAATATCATCAAAAGCTTTCATCATGACTATAAACGTATAACAACACCGACAGAACTTACTGAGTCCATCAAAGAATTTAACACTGTAAAAAGTGGAGTCAGAGTATTGGAAGTCATGGTCGATAACGACACTAATACAAAGGTGTATCAAAAACTTAAAACGGTAAGACTATGAAAAATTGGATTTTAGCCGCTAGACCAAAAACTCTTTTTGCCAGCATCGGTCCAGTTCTACTCGGGCTTGCACTTGCCTATGACCAGATAGGTCAGCTCTCAACTCTAACTTCACTGTTAACACTACTTTGTGCTGTACTTCTTCAAATCGGAACAAACCTGGTCAACGATTATTATGACCATGTCAATGGTGTGGATGATGAAACTCGATTGGGACCAAAACGTGTAACTGCAGAAGGTTTAATAAGCCCTGCCGCAGTAAAAAAGGCCTTCATCTCAGTATTCCTAGTATCATTTGTGATTGGAATATATTTAATGATTGAAGGTGGTTTTCCTATAATTCTCATTGGACTCTCAAGTATATTGTTTGCGTGGGCCTATACAGGAGGTCCTGTTCCTCTGGCCTATTATGGTCTAGGAGAACTACTTGCTCTTGTTTATTTTGGACCAGTGGCAGTGTGGGGAACTTGGTACATCCAAACAAAAGACTCTTCAATTCAAGCTGCTCTCTTGGGAATTGGACCAGGATTGTTTTCAGCTGCTCTAATGGCAGTCAATAATTTGCGTGACAGACAAAATGATAAAGAAAAAGGTAAGATTACTCTAGCCGTCCTTTTAGGAGAGGCCGGAGCGAGATCACTCCCCTTGTTTTTTGTCTTTCTTGGAGTACTCCTCCCTTTTATGGCGGCCGTTATTTTACACAAACCTTTTCTCTTTCCGGTCATGATCGTTCCCGTAGTGTTCATGAAAAACTGGCTCCATCTTGCCAAAGGGCCCATTGACTCAAGTTTGAACTTGGCCTTGGCCAATACTGGAAAGTGCCTCTTCATCTACTGTTTGGCCTTCTCGGTAGGAATAATACTTTAATGTTCAAAATCGAGACTTTTGATGTCAAAACTCGCCAGCCGCTTCCTCTGCCTAATGGTGAATTAAATTCAAAAAAAGGCCTCTTTGTTGAATGGAAAGGTGTTCATGCTGAGCTTTCTCCACTCGAAGTATTATCCTCTGAAAAATATGAAGAATGTCTGGATGAGCTCAAGCAGTACGAGAAATTGTTTGAAAACTTAAGTGATACATTCAATCTTGATGAAGCATTTTTTGGTCAGAAGCTGCCTCTTCCAAAAAATGTCTCAGTACTCTTTTGTTTGGAATCTTTACTTCTTTGTCATCAATTCCAAAATGAAAAGATTACATTACCTGTTAATCTTATGGGTACAATTGAAAGTTTAGCAAAAATGAAAGTACCTCATGAAAAAGAATTATGTTTAAAAGTAAAAGTTGCAAAAACTTCTGAAAATGATGAGAAAATGTTTCTTCTCTCAATGCCAAAAAACATCAAACTGAGACTCGATGGCAATCAAAAAATGCAACGACCACTTCCAGATTATTATCGCAAATTGAATTTGGACTATTTAGAAGAGCCATTTACAGATATAGAAAGCTACCAAGATATGTCTCTCCCCTTTGCACTCGATGAAAATGTATTGAAATGGAAAGAAATCGAAAATACACAATTAAAGGCCTTGGTGGTCAAACCCTCTGTTCAACTTAGTTTAAGTGGAACATACAAATTGGCCAAAGAGGCAGCAAAGAAAAATATCAAACTTATCGTTTCCTCGGCCTATGAAACACCAGTAGGTCTGAATTCATTATTGATACTTGCCCACCTCATAAATGAAAATTTTATTCCAACTGAGCATGGACTAAATGGTCTCGAATGGTTTTTAGACATTCCTCACCAGCTTGTCTCAAAGGATGGAGTTGTCTCGAATTTTTAGTCACTTAAGAGAGCTAGCTTATTCTAATTCATTGATAATTCAAACATTTATAAAACTAAATTA
>SBGE01000083.1 GCA_006226755.1 Deltaproteobacteria bacterium
GTGGTACAGATGGAACCTGGACCTATCCCAACTTTAATCGCGTCAACTCCAGCTTCAATCAGATCAGCACAAGCTTTTCCTGTCGCTACGTTACCAGCAATAATATCTACGTCGTTTAGGACATCTTTGAGCCTTTTAACCATCTCGATCACACCTTTGGAGTGACCGTGTGCCGTATCAACAACGATGGCATCCACATGAGCCTCTGCTAGAGCTTTCGCTCTCACATATTCCTTGTCGCCAACGCCGACAGCAGCGGCAACACGAAGACGGCCGAATCTGTCTTTGTTGGAATTTGGAAAATCGATAGTACGCATGATGTCTTTAATAGTGATCAAACCTCTGATGTGTCCTTTCTTATCCACGATCGGAAGTTTTTCAATTCTATGTTTGTGAAGAAGATCTCTGGCCTGATCAACAGTGATACCTTCTTCAGCTGAAATCAATCTATCTTTTGGAGTCATGACTTCTGAGACTTGCTTGGAGTAATCACTTTCAAATTGCATGTCACGACTGGTGAGAATCCCACAAAGCTTCTTGTCTTTGTCGATCACAGGAACACCGGTGATCTTGTGACGTTGAGTGATCTCTACAACACGTTGAAGAGTAGATTCAACCTCTACCGTAATCGGATTGAGAATCATCCCAGCTTCATATTTTTTCACTTTATCCACTTCTCTGGCCTGACGATCAATCGGCATATTTTTGTGAATCACACCGATACCACCAAGCTGGGCCATAACGATCGCCGTAGGCGCTTCAGTTACGGTATCCATCGCAGCAGAAACTAGAGGAATCTTAAGAGTGATGTTTCTTGAAAAATTTGTGTCGAGCACAGCTTGGCTGGGCAGAATTTCAGAAAAACCAGGTTTTAAGAGAACATCATCGTAGGTGAGAAATGGGTTGTTATCCATGCTAGGCATAGTGAAATCTCCGTGAAAATGATTTCACTGAATTATAGACTATGGATTACGGAATAGCGAGTATGACGCCGCTCACCAAATGAAGTCTGAAAGACTTACCTAGTAAGCGGTCTTGAAGTCCTGATCATAATTCTGAAGATCGCGAATCAGGCTGTTCACTTCAGTACTATGACGCATTTGCTTTTTATATTGATTAGAAAGTCCCTTCTCAAAATCGTCAGTTTTCACTTCCACCGGTCTGATCGAAATGTCAGAAACACTGGCCGGATTTCTAGAACTTGTCTCTACTTTTGTTGGAGGAGTTGGAAATTTTGGCTTCTCTTCCCTCTTGATCTGCTTCCACGACTTGGTTGAAGCTGGAGTTCTCTGAGTTGTCTCTCCCCATACTTTCACTGGAACACCGCTCTTTTTAAGATTGGTTTTCCATGGGGCTTTTTTCACTTTTGATTTGTAATAATCGAATGCTGAAACATCACTACCAGCAGAGGCCGGCACTCTACTTCCACCTTGAACTGATTTCACGTAAATAACAGTTCCAGGAACAGGAGCTTGTTTGGTCGAAGCAATTGTTCTAGCGACCTGAGTTTCAACTCTTGGTGCTGCAGCAGTTTTATTGTTGGTATTCCAATCCCCTTTATCCATGCTTTCAACGCCTTGGAAAAGTGAAGTGACTTTCTTGAAAGAAGAAAATCCTACCGGAGTACTCTGTCTTGGAATTCCATTTTCTACATCATTTGAAAGAAACGAGAAGTGACCATCCTCAACAGTCAAAGTCATATCTGGTTCCATCAGATTTCCAAATGAGTGAGTTCCCTTCATCACTAAAAGCTGAGTTTTGCTACTGGCAGGATCAAAGCTCATAATGGTTTCACCATATCCAACATTTGCGAAACCATTGGCCGTTTTAATGGAATATGGTGATTGCGATTTTCCATAACTTTGAACCCAGAGGTAACCCCTTCTAAGTTCCATTCCAATCCCAGTCATCTTCACATGACTTGATCCGGAAAGATGAAACTGATGATCAAAATAATCTGTAATCGTGATATTCGCCCCACTGGTTGTCATGACTTCTGACATTCCTGTCAGCTCATCTCCAACTTTCAGACTTCTGGTTTTTCCATTGATGGTTTCAAAGGCATTGCCTTCAAGTTTGCTCACAATACCAACACTACTATCCGCATGGGCATAGTAGGCCATGAAGTGAACAATCAATGTGATTGCAAGACTAGTTTTGTTTATATTTTTGAACAATTTCTTCATAGTGACCCTTCAAAATGTCCCATTCTTTTGTGTTCTTATATTTCTTTCTGAACTCTTCAACTGTGTTGAAGAATTTTTCTTTGTGACCCTGCTTGAGGTGGGTCATCGCCATCCAAAGTTTAGCTCCCCTGTAGAACTGGGAAGTTGGATAATTCTCAATAAGCTTCGTCATATGATAAATTGTCCAATCGTCATGCTTACCTGATTCATAAGCAGCGACACCGGCTTGAAAGTAAAACTTATCATTGATCAATTTATGATTTTTATAATTGTGGGCCATTGAATGAAAGAACTGAGCAGACTTTTCAAAATTCTTTTGCTCAAATTCCTTTTCCGCAGTTGATAGCATTTGTTCTGGTGTCCACTTATAGACATCAAACTTCACTTCATTATTCTTTGGAAGAACAGGCGCAACACTGGCAATAGTTCTTTGTGTTTTTTTATTTTTTTCTTCGAGTTTCAATTCAAGATAAGCATTTCTTGATTTGAGAGACTGGATTTCAAATTCAAGTTTACTAATGTCAGCTTGAAGCTTTCTGTTCTCTTTAGAAAGTGTCAGTGCAACTCTTTCATAGTTATTGATTTTTTTTGCTTTGCTCTCCACATACTCGGCGTATTCACAACCTGTGAGTGTAGAGGTAACAATCAAAAGAGTGCTGATTTTCAAAATCTTTGTTTTCATTTTTGCAGTCCCATTAAAATAAAAAACTCCTACTTCTCTAACCTGATCGGAAAAACGGGAAAAATATTTAGTGGAATCATTCATTATCAGGCACTTAGAGGGAAAGCTTTACCATCAGACAAGTCAAATACTTGATTTTTTTGAAGTGCTTCCACCTTTTCCTTGACGAAAAGAGGCAGGAAATCCACACTCACTTCGCAAACAAATGCTATTGCCACTGATTTACGGGACAAGGAACTATAAAGATGACTCAACCTCAGAACATTCTGGGCATGGATATCGGTGGGACCAAAATTGAAGTTTCCCTATTCAGACTCCATCACCAATCGATAGAAAAGTTCATCCCTTTTCATACGGATTCCACTCATCAGTACTCCATTGAGTTAGTTGATGATCAACGAATTCCAACTCAAAGAGATAATGGTTATGAAGATGTTCTTAGCCGTATCGCTGATTTGGTACAAAAAGTTTTAAACGACAACAATCTTAAAGTCGCCGACATCAGCAGTCTTGGTATCGGACTTCCAGGAAGTGTTGATCCAAATACTCAGCAAATGCTTAAAGGAAATACCAACATCTTTGTTGGAAAAGATTTGAAAGCTGATCTTTCAAAAAAACTTGGAAGCCAGTTTTCCATCCAAATTGAAAACGATGCCAATTGTTTTGCCCTGGCCGAAGCACTGTGTGGAGCTGGACAAAAATATCGTACTGAAACCGGAGTAAATTTCAACGAAGAAACTTCGATTGGAATCATTCTTGGAACTGGTGTTGGCGGTGGAATCCTTCTGGGAGGAAAACTTCTCAAAGGTAAAAACGGTGGCGGAGCTGAAATCGGTCACACTCAATTGATAAGCAATGGATTTAATTGTTATTGCGATCGAAAAGGCTGTGTGGAACAGTACCTCTCGGGTCCTGGATTCTCTCAGTACTTTGCCTCAAAAAGCCCGACAATGGCGGAAGATCCTCCAAGCTCGAAGGATATTTTTGCCATGGCCGAAGATCAAAAGCCGATCGCTCTTCGAATAATTGATGATTACCAAAATCTTCTGGTTCAATTCCTCGCGAATTTGAACAATATTCTCGATCCTGATTATTTTGTCCTCGGTGGAGGAGTCAGCAATCAGGACATTATCTATAAAGGACTTGAAGAAAAACTCTACAAGCAAACCTTCCTCAAGCAAAGTCGCCCGCGAGTTTATAAAAATACTCTAGGAGACAGTGCCGGTGGACTTGGAGCCGCTCTCCTACCCTTTCTTGAAGAAGGAATTTTGAAATGAAAAGTCTGTTGATCCTTCTTTTTGTAACTTCACTGCAAGCCGCTGAACTTGAGGTCTGGACTTCTTCTGAAAACGTCGCCAAGGCCATTCGAAGCCGAGTCGAAGCTTTTAAAAGAGACTTCAAGGCTGATGTGAAAATTTCTGTTTTGAATAAAGACCTCACCACTCAATTTAAAACTGCGGCGCTTTCGGCAAAAGGTCCAGACATTCTTTGCTGGGCCCATGACGTAGTCGGAGAATTGGCCCAGTCTGGCTTGATCGAACCAATTTCGATGCCACCAGAACTAAAAAAATCCATGCTTCCAGTTAGTATCAAGGCCTTCCAATACAAAGGAAAAGTCTACGGCTATCCTTACGACATTGAAGCCGTTGCTCTTTTCTATAACAAAGATCTTTTGCCAGAGCCTCCAAAGACAATGGAAGAATTAGTGAGTTTTTCTCAAGAGCTTCAGAAAAAAGATAAAACCAAGTATGGCTTTCTCTATGACATCGCCAACTTCTTCTTCAGCTTCCCGATTCTTTCTGCCAAAGGCGGCTACGTCTTCAAACTTGAAAAAGACGGATTGAACGTCAAGGATGTTGGGCTCGCCAACGAAGGAGCCGTTTACGGCGCAGAGTTCATTCGCTCTTTAGTGGATAAAGGGGTCGTCCCCTCTTCAACTGATCGAAGTATTGCTTTTGAAAAAATGAAACAAGGAAAGCTGGCAGCGACCATCGATGGGCCATGGGCCGTCAAAGATCTCAAAAATGCCGGTATCAATTTCGGAGTCGCCCCTATTCCAAGTCTTGGTGGACAAACTCCAAAACCTTTCGTTGGAACTCACGGTTTCATCATCAGACGAAGCAGCCCCAATAAAGAATTGGCAAAAGAGTTCATCGAAAAATACTTAGTCACCAAAGAGGGAATCCTCACTCTTTATAAAGAAGATCCACGAGGTCCAAGTCGAACCGACGCCCTTGAAATCCTCTCCAAATCCGATCCCCTTCTTGGTCAATTTATGAAATCGGCCGCCGTTGGAATCCCGATGCCAAACGTTCCTGAAATGGGCGTAGTATGGGGAGCAGCTGGGAATGCACTAGGGCTTCTAACCAAAGGAATCGTGCCCCCAAAAGAGGCCATGACACAGTCGGTAAATCAGATAAAATCGAGTCTTTCCAAGTAGTTAATTGGTTACACAGTGCTTGAATAAGTATCCCCCATGGGCTATAAAATCCGCTCGGGAGTCAACTAAATTCAAAGCGGGGCAAGCTAAATGAAATTAATCATTTTCATGGCGGGATTTATTCTGTCTGCCAACCTGTACGCCAAAAATTGGAGAGACCACTTTTTTACTGATGATTCGGCCTTCTATCTGAAGATTCATAAAACTGGTTTTGAACAACGCTTCCGAGTAGATGCCGACAAATGTTTCGACATTGAATCTGCTGAAATTCTTCTCAAAAGCAATCCATGGGACAGTCATCATCAGTTCAAAAGATTAAGTGCAACTGATCTCAAGAAGTGGCCAAAACTCTACAAAGAGAGCAGCCGGAACTTCTGTTGGTTCAGTGTCAAAGTCGACAAAATCAATCTCAATGATCCCAAAAGCAATCTCTACTCTATCAAAATCAAAGAAAAGAACACTGGTAAGACTTGGTACTTCGAAGACCTGAACGGTTCTATTCTTCCGAAAAACAGATTCACTGAAAACCCTGTCAGTAACTGGTTGAGCCTTGGGGCACACGGAGCGACTCCCGTCACAGGTGGCGGTGTCTTTTTCAAGATCTGGGAATCCGATGTTGACGAAGTACACCTTTTCCTTGAAGACGAGCCGAATCCAATCGTCATGGAAATCGATCGTACCGGTGAAAAGAAAAGCCACGTGGCCTATGTTGATTGGGCAAAAGAAGGAACTCAGTATCAGTACAAGTTCAAAAAGAACGGAAGATATGTCCTTCAAGAAGTTGCCAATAACGATCGCATGAGTGACATCAAAGTTGATCCAATGGCCCGAAGCCTGGTTTATGATGCCAAAGGTGGAGAGCATAACGGATACATCAACCCGAGAGCGGTTGTTCGTGGTCTCGATACCATCAATTGGAAATATGACTCTAAAATTGAAGAGATGAGTGAGTTGGAAAAAGACAACTGGCTCCTCTATCAAATCTGGCCTTTGACATTCAATCCTAAGAAGAAAAATGGAAAGTACGTCCAAGGGACTTTTAATGACATCGTTGAAAAGATTCCTTACTTGAGTGATCTTGGAGTAACTGCTGTTGAGTTTCTTCCTATCCATGAGTCACGTTTTTACGCCTCATGGGGTTACGCCATGGACAGCTTGTATCTTTTGGAGAATACATACGGAACTCCAACTGATTTGATGAACCTTGTTGATCAAATGCATGCCAAAAACCTTAGAGTCGTTCTTGATGTGGTTCTTAATCACGTCAACAATCAATTGATCAGAGATCCTTTGAGCGAAACTGTTTCCCAGTCAAAATATTACGACGGAAACACTGGCTGGGGACCTAAGCCACGTTTTCAATCAGTGATGGTAAGAAAGTGGATCATGGACTCTCTTCTGGCACTGATCAGAGAATATCATGTAGATGGATTTAGATTCGATATGGTCGAGTACATCTATCTCGACAATCCTGCAGGTTATAAATTTCTTCAAGAGCTCAACATGCTTTTGAAAGAAGTGAATCCTGATTTTTACACTTCTGCTGAGCAACTTCCTGACAACGCTTGGGTAACCTACCCTATCAGTCAGGGCGGACTTGAATTCGACTCCCAATGGAATGACAAGTTCAAAAACTTTTTCGAACTCGAGTTCGACTATTATCGTGAATACAATCGTCACCTCGACACAGGTCCTCTAATAGGAAGTTTGAAAGGTTTCTCAAACCACAGACATGATAGTGGTGAACATCACTTCGGTGGAGCGAATCGCTCACTCAACTATTTGGGAAGTCACGATGTTGTCGGAAACAAAAACCCGATTCTAAGAATGGTGAGCCCATATGAGTCTTATGAATGGGAAGGAAACAATCACTTTTTCCGTGTACGTCCACTGACTGATCCGGAAAACAGAGATTACAAATTCAGACTTATTCACAACCAGTTTACTCACTCTGTAGGAAGAACTGGGTACGGAATTCTTTTCACCAAACCAGGTGGAGCTCTTTTCTATCAAGGAGAAGAGATGGCCAACGACCTCAATATTGAAAATGAGTGGTCGTACATCAACGCCAAAGAAAACAACACCATTCCTACAACTAATGTAGATATCCACAGATATGTTTCTTCACACAGAGTTCCTTGGGAATATCTGACTCCAGACACTTCAAGTGAATTGAGCTTTTTGTCTGGTGATGAGAAGAGAATGTTCAAGGGTTACCACAAGTTTTTCAAGAAAATGCTTCAATTCAAAAAGAAGTATCCTGAAATCAACCTTTCTGACGCCAATAACGTCAACAGCATGGAAGGTGGACAGGTCATCACTTACGAGATCGGCCGTGGGAAGAATGAATTTTTTGTCGTCATCAATTTAGGAAACACCAAGACAGCCCAGTGGATTCAATTCCCTGGTCATACCAATGACTGGTGGGAAGAAGTGATGAACTCAGCTTCTTATGAGTACGGCGGAAAATCAGACAAGAATATCAACATCATCTCTAATCTCGGAGGGCGTGCAAATCACGTGAGACTTGAAGCAACGTCAATCGCAGTCTACAGAAAGAACGTCAATGGAAGTATTTCTAGAGACCTTTTCTTGCGAGGAACGTTGAATAATTGGCAAGCACTTGCAGATTTCAAACTGGATATGTCCAGTGACCGTGGAGACATCTACGTTGTGAATCTGAATGTGCCTACCGATGGTGAGTACGAATTCAAGCTTGGAACTGCTGACTGGGCCATTGAGCTCGGCGAAAGCACTTCAAACTTTTTCGACCCACTACACGAGATTCTTGAAGAGAACAAAGGTTACTTGAGCTACAAACCAGCTCTTCCAAATCTGAAGGCTAAACTTCAGAAAGGAACCTACAAGTTCATCTTCAACATCAGAAACTTCAAGTACAACTTTTTGAGACTTTAATTAAGAGAGACATTAAATATGAAAACAAGAAATCTACCTAAAAATATTAAGACACTTAACGATATCGCTGAAAACTATTGGTGGAGCTGGAACCAGGACTCATGGGATCTATTTGAGAAGATCAATCCTGAGACTTGGTACAAGACAAGAAACCCAGTTCTGACTCTTCTTCATGCAAATGAAGCAGATCTTGAAAAAGCGGCAAATGATTCTAATTTCACCAACAAATTGGAGTTCGTAAACTCAAGATTCGAAAGCTACATGAAAGAAGAGAACACTTGGTTTGCACAGAATCACTCAAAACTTGCTTCAAAGAAAAATCCAGTTGCTTATTTCTCAGCTGAATTCGGAATTCACGAAGCCCTTCCGATTTATTCTGGAGGACTTGGTGTTCTTGCCGGTGACCACGTAAAATCTTCCTCAGACCTTGGTATCCCAATGGCCTTCGTAGGACTGTTCTACAAGAACGGATATTTCACTCAACAAATCAATGGTGAAGGTCAACAGGTAGACGTTTATGGGGAATTTGAAGCTGAAGAACTTTCTTTGACTAAAGCTAAAGATAAAAATGGTAAAGAAGTACACTTCACAGTAAATCTTCCAGGAAGAAAAGTTGCCGTAACAGTATGGCAAGCTATGGTTGGAAGAAACCCTCTTTACCTTCTTGATACAAACCTTCCAGAAAACAGCAAAGAAGACCAAGACCTGACTGCCCGACTTTATGGTGGCGACAGAGAAATGAGAATCTCTCAAGAAATCGTTCTCGGTATTGGTGGAGTCATCGCTCTTGAGATGATGGATATTGAGCCAGCTGTTTGGCATATGAATGAAGGACACTCAGGTTTCTTCCAATTGGAAAGAACCAAGCGTGCCATGAAAAAATACAACTTGAACTTTGAAGACGCAAAAGTTCTAGTGGCCAGTGACTGTTGTTTCACAACTCACACTCCAGTTCCTGCAGGGAACGAAGCTTTCTCACTTCCAGTCATGCACAACTACTTCCATGATTATATCAAGGAACTGGATATCTCTTGGCATAGATTCATCAATCTTGGACTTGTTGCTGAAAAAACTGACTACAAGTATTTCAGTCTTACTGTTTTCGCCTTGAACTTCAGCCGATTCCAAAACGGAGTTTCTGAGCTTCACGGTAGAATTGCTTCCAAAATGTGGAAGGGACAGTGGCCAAACGTTCCAGAGATGGACAACCCTATTTCTCATGTGACTAATGGTGTTCACGTTCAAACTTGGACATCAGACGAAATGAAATCTCTCTACAGAGAATTCATGGGTGGAAACTGGGAAGACAGACTAGCTGATCACGCTTGGTGGGAAAAAGCTCACGATCTTCCAAACAGTGAACTCAAGACAACAAAGAAAAAACTAAAATCAAAAATGATCACCATGGTAAGAAGGCAGTTGAAAGAACAACTTCAAAGAAATGGTGAATCAGCGGAGGCGGTAGCCGAAGTAGACAACTTCTTGAGCGAAAATCAACTGACTGTCGGGTTCGCCAGAAGATTTGCCACTTACAAAAGAGCTACTTTGATCTTCAAAGATCTCGACAAGCTCGATGCAATCGTCAACAACCCTCAAAGACCTGTTCAGTTTATCTTCGCAGGAAAGGCCCACCCTGCAGATATTCCAGGACAAACGTTCATCAAGGAAATCTACCAGATCAGCCGGACTCCACGTTTCAAAGGCAAGGTCATCATCCTTGAGAATTATGACATGAATATCTCAAGACACATGGTTGCCGGTGTCGACGTATGGTTGAACAACCCAAGACGTCCTATGGAGGCCAGCGGAACAAGTGGCCAGAAAGTTCCTTTGAATGCCGGTCTTAACTTCTCAGTTCTCGACGGCTGGTGGAGAGAAGGTTTCAATGGCGCTAACGGCTGGACTATTGGTGAAGAAAAAGATTACCCGAATGATGATGTTCAGGATTTCGAAGACGCTCACGACTTTTACAGAACTCTGAGCGAAACTGTAGTTCCACTTTACTACCAAGGTAAAGTTGAAGACGGTGTCTCTGATGCCTGGCTTGATAAGTGTAAAGAAAGTATTGTTTCCAATATTTCTAGATTCTCAACACATAGAATGGTTCAAGATTACATGAACCAATTCTACGCTGCAGCTGCCAGCTACGGATGGAGTTTCAAAGAAAATCACTTGGCAAAAGTCGGCAAGTACATGGAAGAGAGAAGATTTCTTCAAAGAAACTGGCCGGTAGTCACTTTGAGTGACGTATCATTCGCAGGTGCTCACTTAGATGTTGCTTCAGATTATATGGCCATGAAGAATACTCCATTTCACCATGTTGAATACCCAAAAGACGCCAGTCTTCCAGGAAGAGTGGTTGAAACAGTTGAAAGTAAAATCGAATTCAACGCTTACTTAGGCGATATCGATCCAAAACAAGTTAAGGCCGAATTGGTTATATCTGATGGTAAAGATGCCATCAGTACTCAAGACTTTGACTGTATTGAACGCCACGATGATGGAACCTGGCTCTACTCGACCAAGTTCAAATCAACTGACGGTAAGCCAAGAAGAGTAAGAGTGAGAATCTATCCAACAATGGAAGGTCTTGCTCAGAAATTTGAATTTGCAACTTGTTCTTGGCTGTAATTTGATATGAGCGGAATTGACTTCACCAGACGTTATGGAGTTCTCCTCCATCCCACTGCCCTTAAGACACCTTGGGGAATTGGTGATATCGGAAAATCTTCCCGTAAACTCGTTGACTGGCTCCATGAAAGTGGAGCCACTGTTTGGCAACTTCTCCCGACAGGGGTAACAGACAAATGGGGTTGCCCCTACTCCTCGTACTCAGCCTTCGGCGGAAATCCGATGTTGATTTGTCTCGAGGATCTGGTTGCCGATGGCCTTTTAAGTGAGTCTCAACTTATTACGAGCTGGGATGATTACACTAAAGTCAATTTCCAAAAATCTTGGGATAAAAAACGTAAAGTCCTAAAAGATTCTTTTGAAAATTTTAAAAATGATCCCACCAGTGAAAAAGTCTTTTCAGATTTTCTCTCGAGAGAAGGTTACTGGGTTCATGATCTGGCAAACTTTCTGGTTTTGACAGAGATGCATGGAGACGATTGGACCAAATGGCCTGTCGAAATTCGCGATCGTGAAGTGGATGAAATGGATAAGTTTGAAACAAACCATTCAGACGACATCTCTTTTCAGATCTATCTTCAATTTCTTTTTGAAAAACAATGGAACCAAATGAAGAGCTATGCTCACTCAAAAGATGTGAAGCTCTTCGGTGATATTCCCATCTTTATTGCACATCATAGTATGGACGTCTGGCGCCATCCGGAACTCTTCAAACTTAAAGATGATGGCGATATGGAAGTTGAAACTGGTGCTCCACCAGACTCCTTCAGTGAATCCGGACAAAAGTGGGCGACGCCAAACTATAACTGGGAGACGATGAGATCACTCGATTACCAATGGTGGGTGGATCGTGTTCGCTACCTCTCCGAGAAGTTTGATCTTCTGAGACTCGACCATTTCATCGGTTTCGTTCATGTTTGGGAATCTCCAAAGATTGATCCTGATGCTCGCAATGGCGCTTGGTCCCCGACACCGGGACGTGAGATGTTCAAAGTATTCGAAGAAAAAATTGGCAAACTTCCTTTTATTGCTGAAGATCTCGGAGCAGTCGATGCCGAAGTCTTGAAACTTCGAGATGATTTTCAATTTCCTGGGATGAAGATTCTTCAATTTGCTTTTGGTGGTGATGATGCCAATGATCACCTTCCAGAGAACACTCCAGAAAATTTTGTCGTCTACACGGGGACACATGACAACAATACCGTTCTTGGCTGGTATGAAGAAAGACAACAGGCAAAAGCTGAAGATGAACTTGATCGCATGTATGAGATTCTTTCAAAATACAGCAACAAGACCGCCATTCATGACAAATTCCTTGAAACGGCTATGAAAACGAAGGCCTTCCTTTGTGTCTTCCCGATTCAGGATATTTTTGGGTTGGGTGGAGAAGCCCGCTTCAATTATCCAGGAACAACAGATGCCTCTAACTGGTCCTGGACAATGGATCTTAAAATGTTGAGTCCAAAGCGAGCTGGTGAATTGACTACAATGGCGAAAGAAACGGGACGATTATAATGAACGAGAAGATACTTAAACTTTTTCTCGTTCTCTATGTCCTCGCCGGTACAACACTTGGCCTTTCACTCTTCTCTCATGGTTACCTATTTATGGGTGGAGTCAGTCTTTTTATCGCCCTTGGTAGTGGTTGGATCTTTTTTTCAAAAAAGACTCAGGCCCTACGCTTCATGTATCCTGGACTTCTAACTTTTGTCCTTTTCATGATTCTGCCGATTCTTTTCACTGTTTATATTGCCTTTACCAACCTTGGAACCGGACACTTCCTTTCCAAGGCCCAAGTGAAAAAGACTCTACTCTCTGAAAAAGTCATTCCAGAGAATGCTGTTAGCATGGAATACAGCATATATCCCCTTCAGGATGCTCCAAGTATTCTTGTGGCCCATACAGAAGAAGGAGATTACAAAACTTTTCTAGAAGATGGAGCGACTACACTTGCTCTTCAACCTTTCAGAGATAAACTTCCAGATGTCGCTCCTCTCTCTCTTTCAGAAGTCTATGAGATGAAAGAGAGATTGAGTCGTTTTGACTTTGTGACTCCAGAGGGTAAGAAACTCAAATACCATCGGACTGATCTTTTGATTGAATCAAGTTATCGCTACGAAAACCTACCAGATGGTTCCCTAAAGGATACTGTTACAGGAGCGACTTGGAGAGAAGACACTGAAGCCGGTTTCTTCAGATCAGGAAATGAAACTTTGGCCCCTGGTTTTTACGTCAACACTGGATTTAAAAACTTTAAAAGTTTGATTTCCGATTCAAGACTTAACTCGAACTTTTTCAAGGTCCTTCAGTGGACATTGATGTGGTCTTTTTTTAGTGTTCTTTTAACTTTCTCGTTTGGGACATTTCTAGCAATTGTCATCAACGATAAAGGACTTGAACTTAAGGCCCTTTACCGCGTCCTTTTCATTATCCCTTATTCGATTCCCTTCTTTATTTCAGTTTTGATTTTCAAAGGAATGATGAACAAAGATTTTGGTGCAATCAATTTGCTTTTAGTCGAGTTAGGCTTTGACAAGATTCCTTGGCTCGAAACTCCTTTTTGGGCAAAAATCTCTTGTTTGGTTGTAAACCTCTGGCTCGGTTTTCCTTACATGTTTCTTGTTGTTACAGGTATTCTTCAAAGTATTCCAGCTTCTCTTTATGAAGCAGCTAAACTCGATGGAGCAGGAAGAATTGCGACCTTCAGACATATTACTCTTCCACTTATCATGAGTGCGGTTGGTCCTCTTTTGGTTGGCTCCTTTGCTTTTAACCTCAATAACTTTGTTGGAATTTATCTTCTAACTGGTGGTGGCCCACCTATTCCTGGTGCAACGACTGCAGTTGGAGAGACAGACATCCTAATCAGTTACACCTATCGTCTGGCCTTTGAAGGCGGACAAGGTCAAGACTTTGGGCTCGCAAGCTCGATTGCCTTGTTCATCTTTTTGATAGTCTCCATTCTGACTCTGATCAATTTCAAATTGAGTGGAATGGGTGCCGAAACGAATAAGGAGGCTGCATGAGCGAAATGGTAGCGACGACAGCTTCAAAGAATACAGGATTTAATTTTCAAAAAGCTCAAATGGAAAAATTGGCAAAGCACCTTTTCCTTTGGACGTTATTGATGATCGTTCTTTTTCCGATCATCTACATCATCTCAATCAGTTTTAATGCTTCAGGCTCCATTGGATCAAAATTGATTCCAGACAGTCTGACTCTGAACCATTGGAAGTATATTCTTGGTATCCCTTATCTCGATGCCAATGGAAAAGAGGTTCTCTCACCATTTCCTATTATGCTTTGGCTATGGAACTCAATCAAGATCAGCTCAGTTTCAGCAGTCTTAATGCTCCTTTTGTCTACAACTTCGGCCTATGCTCTCTCTCGCTTTCGCTTTAGAGGTCGACAAAGTTCACTTTTGGTATTGATGATCATTCAAATGTTTCCCAATATCATGGCGATGGTGGCGTTCTACTTCATGCTGGACTTCATCGGTGGATTCATTCCATGGCTTGGAACCGACAGTCACGGTGGTCTGATTTTGGTTTATCTAGGTGGAACACCTTTTAATATCTGGTTGATCAAGGGTTACTTTGACACGATACCCAAATCAATTGAAGAATCTGCCATTATGGATGGCTGTACCAAATTTCAAGCCTTTTGGAAGATTGTCCTTCCTCTCTCAACTCCAATCCTTGCTGTTGTAGGCTTATTGACCTTTATAAATACATTTAGTGATTTTATTTTGCCGTCAATTTTACTAAAATCTGGCGACAAGCTGACTTTTGCGGTGGGTATTCAGATTTTCATTTCTGATGCTTTCAGTGGCCGATGGGGACCATTTGCTGCTGCCTGTTTTCTGGGTGCTTTCCCAATTTCAGCAATATTTTTTACGATCCATAAATATATTATTTCAGGTCTCGCCATGGGCGGAACCAAGGGATAGAAATTCAAGGAGGACACCTATGAAAAAACTTATCGCTGTTATGGCCTTTGTTCTTGTTTCAACAAATGCCCACGCCATCTTTTTGCAAAGTTGTTACAACCACACTTTTGGTAACGATGCTGTAAGCTTCAGTTACCAATCTTGTATCAATTCAAACTTCAGAGAAATTGAAAGAAATATCGATGAACCGATCTTTCTTTCTTACTGTTCAAACATTGGTGACAGAGTAAGCTTCTCATTCACCAGCTGTATCAACAGAAACTTTTCAGAAGTTGAAAGAAAACTTGGTCAGCCAATTTTCCTTTCACATTGTGCAAACTTCTCTCAAGACAGACTCGATTTCTCTTATGAGTCTTGTGTGAGAAGAAACTTCTCAGAAATAGAAAGAAACATCGATTAAATGCTAAGCCCCGAAAGGGGCTTTTTTTATGTCTTTTACTTCCAAAGAAAAATTCCATTCAAAAGATCTCTCTTATTCTGATCTTCAAAAGCGAAGTCGGCAATTTGATGACGAGTTTGGTTTCAATATTGATGCCATCGAAGAGTATCTAATTAGCGAGGCCAAGGAACTGCAACCAGACGGTGATCGTAGTTCTTGGGGGAAGGCCCTTCATGAGGGCAATCAAACCTGGGTCGGACTCAAGCCTGATCAACTTCAAACCACCTATGGTGAATTTCATGAGATTTGCACCGAGCTTGATTTTTCTAGAGTTAGAAAAATTGTTGATCTCGGAGCAGGATACGGTCGTCTTGGATTCGTTTGTTCCTCTTTTTCTGATGAGGTCCATTTTGAGGGGATAGAATTTGTTAAAGAAAGAGTTGCCGAAGGAAATAGAGTTTTCACATCTCATAACCTCTCAAACTGTTTATTAACGGAGGGAGATCTTTCCGCAGAAAACTTCAAACTGCCAGAAGCGGATGTTTACTTTATTTATGATTTTGGCCGAGTCGAGCAAATTGAAAAAGTTCTTTTACAGTTGGCGGAGCTTGCCTACAATAAGCCTCTCTCAGTAGTGGCAAGGGGTCGTGGCACTCAATCTCTTATTTGGAATAATCATCCTTGGCTTTCTCAAGTCTTTGATTCTAAAGAACTCTCAAATAGCCGAATTTTCTATAATTATGAACCTTAAGTTTTCCTTAATCGCACTCGAAACAACGTAATTTGAACTCGATAATCTCAATTAATTTCTACAGTTAACGATAAAATAAAGAGATGGAAAAGAATGCTCGTTTTAGAGACACTTTCGTTAGGATTATCCCAATATTTGTACTCGCCCTTGTCATTACGACAGGGATCCTAGGCTATCATTTTCTTTCAAAAACTACTTATACTTCTCAGCACATGATTGATGATGAATTACCGATTCTTTTTGAAATCCACAAAATGGAGACGGCCATTCACAAGATCAACTCTTCGGCCTTTGAAATGATCTCATTTCCTGAAGACAGGGAATCTGAGGAAAAAGACTTAGAGGAAGGACTAAATGAATTTGACCTTGCCTTCAAATCTTACAAAACTCAAGTTGAATCACATTACCAATATAAAACTCAAGAACTCATTTCACTAGAAAGAAAATACACCAATTTCAAAAATTCAATTAACAAAATCTCTGAGAAGAAAAACTCTTCTACATATCACGAAGCAGAGACAAATGAAGAAGAAATACTCAGACATCTGGATGATTTAAAAAATAATTGGAGAGCTCATACTGAAGCGACAAGAAGTCGCCAAGTCAGAAATTCAGATCGCTACAAATTGACACTGTTGATTTTTACAGCTTTTGGCGCTCTTCTCATTCTTCTTTTGGCCTACTTCATTAGGGTTTCCAATGAAAAATGGCAGTCTTCTCAACTTCGCTTGATGGATAACTCCAGACTTGCCTCTCTCGGTGAGATGGCCGGTGGTATTGCTCACGAAATTAATAATCCATTGACCATTATCAAGATGCGAGTAGTCTCCCTTCGGAAAAAATTTAAGAAGGATCAAATGGATGAAGCATCCTTCACTTCAGCTATGGATAATATCGAAGAAACAGTAGAGAGAATCAGCAAGATCATCAAAGGTCTCAAGAATCTAGTACATGGTAAAGTTGATGACATAGATGTTGTTAAAATCAAAGAAGTCTTTGAGACAGTTCAAAGTGTCTGTGACGATAGTATGAGATCAAAAGGGATCCAATTCAAAGTCAATTACGATGAGGATTCATTCAACCAACTCGTTCGTTGCAGTACCGTTCAGCTGAGTCAGGTGATACTAAATCTTCTCAAGAACTCAATCGATGCCATTGAAGAACACCAGAGCATTGATGAAAACAGATGGATCTCAATAGATACAGCTTTTCGAAATAATCGAATTTATTTTTACTTTAATGATTCTGGCCCTGGTATTCCAGACAAGCACAAACAGAAGATTTTTGATCCCTTCTTCACGACCAAACCTGTTGGTAAAGGAACGGGACTGGGCATGCCGATCTGTAAATCCATTGTCGAACAGCATGGAGGAGCTCTTCTCTTGGCTGAAGACAGAACAAAAGACGGAAATTTTGTAATGGAATTGCCAATTGTAACTGCTGAAGAACTTTTTTCAGATGATGAACCAATGATTCAATAAAACAGGAGCTCCGAAAAGCTCCTGTTCCTCCCCCTCAATCAGTTATCAAGATATTCCGGACGAGGCATTTGCTCGTACTTCATCGACTTGATGACTGGAATTCGTCTGTATCTCAGACAAGATCTGTAGCTACTATCGATAACTACAGTATAGCTAGCCCTGTTTTCAGTATTGATAATAAAGGTATCAATTTGAGTAATTTGAGTTCCACAAACCGCTGGATGAATATATCTTGGTTTGCTAACCATACAAGTTGATTTCTTAGGAAGTACCTCATCTTGAATAAAACGCTTTACCGCTCCTTCATCAAGACTCATTGAAGCTTCCATCAATCTCATATCACCATCAGTACATTTTTCAAATTTAGTAGGCATATCTTGGGCCTGTACAGCAAATGCTCCAAGAATCATCATTAATGCAATTATAGTTTTCATAAACAACTCCTTAATATTTTTTATTAAATTTCAGTTCCAACTTCATCAAGAACAAGAACCTTGATCAAGCTTTTAAGAGATGCCGCATTTCCTCTTTGCCACTCATCTTCTGGGAATACTGGGTTTCTTACCCAACAACCATTAGGACCAGAAACCAATTCCATATCTCCAAGAAAGCTTCCAGATCTGTGATCAAATCCTCTTTTCACACTTAGGTGATTATTAGAAAGAGCAGGACCTGGCATCATCATGCAGATGATTTGATTTTCTTTTTTGGTGATTTTGGCATTTGAAAGAGAAACAACGAGCTCCTTCAAAGTTTTGAAAACATGCTTGTTCAATCTCTTGCTGAAATCTTTGGTTTCAACTTCTCCATTCTGTGGAAGATAGAATGGTGGTCTTCCCACTGAAGTAGTCATCTCCACTTCAAGTTCAGAATTATCAGTCACTGCAGCTTTAAAAACGTGAATAGTTTTTTGCTCTTCACCAAATATGGCGAATCGGTACTCAGCGATGTTGGCGGCAAAAGCATTAGCACTCAAAAGTAGTGCGAAGATCATAATCATTTTTTTCATTGTTAACCCCTCAGTTAGTTAATTGATCATTTCTGTCTCTTATTTAACGCGGGTCCAAAACTTGCGATAGATTAAATTAATTAATTATCGTACAATTAATTAAGTAATTACTTAACTAAACAACTTAACTGTCTGGAATTAATGAAGAAAACCGTTTTCGATTATTGGGATTACAAGCCCTATTTGATTGAAAAAATCGCCTCAATGGCGAACAAAGGTCGTGGAGTAAAGCGAGACATGGCCAATTACCTCGGTTGTCAGACGGCCTATGTTTCCCAAGTTCTCAATCAACATGTCCACTTCTCTCTCGAGCAAGCAGTGAAAGTCAGTCAGTTCTTTCAACATAGCAAAGAAGAATCGCGATTCTTTCTGCTTTTAGTTCAATACCAAAGAGCAGGTTCTCACGATCTTCAAGAATTTCTCAAAAGAGAAATGGAAGAAATCATCGAGAAAAGATCAAACCTTAAAGATCGTTTGAACATCAAAGACTCTCTCGATGAGACCAATCAACATATTTACTACAGCGCTTGGTACTACGCTGCTGTACATATTTTACTTTCCATCCCTGATTATCAAACACCTGCAAAAATCGCTGAACATCTCAAACTCCCTCTTAGTCAGATCCAAGAAATACTGGAATTTCTGATTGAGACAGGGTTGGCGGTACAAAAAGGAAGTCACTATGAAATTGGCAAGACGAGAATTCATCTAGGCCAAGACAGTGTTCAGATTCGTCGCCATCACACAAATTGGCGCAATCAAAGTATCCAGAGTATCGACAAGAACGAAAAGGAAGACCTGCACTACTCCAACGTCTTGTCCATGAGCCACAAAGATGTTCCCAGGGTAAAAGAAATCATGATCAAGGCGATTGAAGAATGCCGAGAGATCATTAAAGTCTCAAAGGAGGAGAGACTACAAATTTTAACAATGGATTTTTTCAATCTCTAGTTTGATTTCTACTTGAGACAAGTCACTTCAAGAGTCTTTTGAATCTTGAGATTCTCAGACGGATTGGAAGTCAAGGTCTTCAGTCTTGCCTTGAAAGTTTTCGAGTAAGCTGATTTTTCAATTTCTGCGCAAGCTCCAGTAGAACCTACATCATTTGAACCAAGATTAGCTTCACAAACAGATAAGGTAAGCTTATCTGCTCTTCTATTGATACCTTTCTTGTATCCCAAACTCACAGAGTAATTTCCAATTTCAACTGCTGGCGCCATTGGAATCTCTATCATACGAGCTGGATAAAGATCATTTTCTTCAGTCAGAAAATGCTTCCACTGATCTTCATAAAGATAAGTTGAATAGCGTGACTCAGTCAGAGTTGTCGATTGGAGAGAGAGAAAGCTCACACTCTTCCCACCATCTGAAAGAAGTCTGGCACTACATTTCATATTCAATGTAAATGGAGTCAGAGGTCTAGTTCTTCGTGGAGTGTTCATAGGCCCAACCACGTGACCACCTGAACTTTCAGCTCCTTCAAAAATTTTTTTCAAAGCATCAAAATCGAGCTTCAATTCAGGGATATCAAATTCAACTGGTAGTCTCGGATCTTCTTTACAAGGGACTTTAAAAATAGAAAGTCTAACACTCGGATCAGAGCACCACGGTAGCTCAGATGAGACGGCGTTAAGTGCCGAAAAAAATGTAAATACCAGAACAATTAACTTCATTTAATTTTCCCCTCAAGGCCTAGATACATCTTTTTAGAGACGAGAACAAGGACAGCCTGTACAATTTTCAATTATGCAGGAACATAACCCAAAAGATTTCGCTCAGTTAGCACTGAAAACTCAATACAATAACCCTCATCTCAAAAGAGGGCCTCAGGCCCTTAAGCAGTTAACTGAACTCTATACCTGGCTGATTCCTACCGCCCTTAAAAAAGGTAAAGTCCTGACCTATTACGAGGACAATAAACTATTGGGTTATTTTCTTCGAATCAATTCAGTCAATCCAATGAACAAACAAAAAGGGACAAATGTTCATACTAACTTTGACCCCTCTTCTAAAAAAGCAACGGCCTGGTGGAAAAAGATCATCAAATCGGAGCTTTCGAAATGTCCTTCTCGATCACTTCTTCACTTGGGTCAGTATCATTTAAAGGAAGAGAAACTTTTCAATTCTTTGGGCTTTCACATAGATAGTGTGCAATTGATAGGCAACGTAGCGAAAGCATTAAAGGAAGTTCAAAAACGAGACCTGACCAAAGTAAAAAAACAATTAAGAGAGAAAGGCTATCGAATTAGAAAACTAACAAATCCTGATTGGGCTACACCTCTTTCGAAAGTCGTTGTAGAAGAATTCAAGAAACGCCCTTGGCATTGCCGTTTCGCTGCCTATGATGAATTTCAAAAAGTCCTAGCAGACCGACTTCGAGTCTATGCCAAAAACCCCAACTCCAAAGTTAATAAGACTTCGAATGTTTGGGTTATTCTCAAAGGTAATAGGCCTCTTGGAGATTTTTCTACGACGATTTTTGATACCGGACTTTCAGGAAAAATTGGTGGTATGGGATTCGAGTTTGGAGAAGAGCTTCAAGGTATAGGCCTAGGTCTTATTGCTTACGAAACTATTTTCAAATGGCATCAGAAAAAAGGGGTCAAGCGTTTTCAAGGCTTCACTTCAAATCCTGCAGTTCTTCACTTGGCCAGGAAATTTGGAAGAAAACCTGTGGGATGGCATTTTCGAAAAGGAAAACCTCATTACCCATCTGAACATTTTAAAGTCTAAGATATGTAAGGATACACTGACAAAAAACTCTTAATTGTAAAGTTATCTTGCAAATGTTTGATTTAATTAAGCCGTAAAGAAATATAGCTCTCGATTGTTTTTTATATGGGTGAAAAACAATTTGATCGAGCCTTACCTAGGCGCTCAGTGAGCGCCTTTTTAATTTCTACGATCGTAGAAGAACTTCTTACAGATTCGTCCGTCATTATAATATGATCGAGGATTCGTTCTGATGTGACTGTAAGCTCCTGGATCTTTTCCATCTACGATTTCAAAGTGAAGATGGTAGTTAAAGGACACACCAGTTGATCCGACAGTTCCAACCTTTTGCCCAGGAAGAACAAGCTCCCCTTCTTTGACACTAACTTCTCCAAGGTGATGATAACCTGAATACCAAACTCGATCTTTAGTCAGATGCATCAGCATCACTCTGTTACCAAAGCCTCTAGAATTTTTGCAGGTTGTACTCGATCGATTTTCCCAGGTTTTTCCTTCGTAAAAATCATCAGTACAGTGATCAGTTACTTCAACCACAATTCCAGTATAAATGGCATTAGTCGGGACGCCCTGCTTATCAGTACAAAGATCTTCACCCGGATGAAAGTAGCTACTTCTCATTTTATATTTTCCACACGGTCGACATTCATCAACGGGCGGGAGAAGGTTGCCTTTCAAATTTGGGATTTCCAAAGTCAGTGAATGCGGCCTTGATCGATCGATCTCGTGGGCATCCAACTGAGCTTGAGTTGGAACCTGATGCTCCCCATGCATATGAGGTTCCTCGTAACAAGATTCTTTAAGATATTCGCGGGCGACCCAGACATTTTCGCCATTATAATCGACTTCAACCATACTCACCCCATTTCTAGGATTGATGGTTTCAACACCTGAGACCAAGCTCACTTCCTCGTCGGGATAGAGATTGATTGACGAGGCCACCTCAAAAGAATTTGAAGTGTAACCACGCAGACTGGTCTCTACACAGACCTTCAAAGGCTCAGCAGCATGGACGGACAAATTTAGCCCGGCCAAAAGCAAAAGTGGTGTTATTTTAGGTAGTTTCATCTCGGGCGCAAACATAAGGCAAATCCCGATTTGAAACAATTGATTTGTAAAATTTCCCCGTGTCTTAACGAGAAATTACAGAATGAAGGGTGTGTCTTCCAACAAACGGTACCTTGTGAATGGTAATCGCTGTTTTGATAAAGCCAATTGAAGGAACACTTGGGCAATAAGTAAAGACTCCATCCCATCCCTTTCCATCTTTTGGAATGATCTGGATAATATGGCAGTCATAGTATATTCCAGATTGGGTGCGCCCTTTATGAACAATTCTGGCCCTTTGATCATCTCGAACACCCGCTTCTTCAAGTTCTTCATATCCATAAGGATCAAGAAAGTCAGATGGAAGGACAATATTTTTGGTCCCTTTGAAGTCTCTTGAAATGAAAAACATCGAAGCTTTGACGTTGTAATCAATTTGAAGAGTAAAGCTATCCGCTTGGATATTTTTGGTGGT
>SBGE01000123.1 GCA_006226755.1 Deltaproteobacteria bacterium
ATATTGAATGGAGCAGTTAGTACTTGTGAAACAAGTCCTGCGTTATCTGTCACTGTCAATCTGAGTCTTGAGCCTGTCGTATCAGTAATTGGAATTGTCCAACTATAAGGTGATGTGTTTGTCGTCGTTAAACTTGTCCAACCAGTTGAACCATCAGCTGAGTATTCAACGTTAATACTCGCAACACCGTTTAAGTCACTGTTGCTGAAAGTTACGTTTTGAGATGATCCACCTTTTACAACGGCTGGGAGATTCGTGATTGAAGCATTTGGTGGCGTAGAGTCCACAATAAATGGAGCTGACGTTGCGGTTGAAGTGTTACCTACAGCATCGGTAGCAACATATCTCATGAGAGCTGATTGAACGTTATCACTAGGTACTGTCCAGCTATAGATTGAGCTTGGGTTTGAAACGACTGAGGAAAAGTTCGATCCATCTGCAGCATATAGTAGAGAAGAGGATGCAATTCCATTCAAATCTGAAGAACTGAAGGTTACACCAACAGCACTTGACCCCTGGATGATTGATGGAAGATTGTTAAGTGAGATTGTTGGAGGAGTGGAATCAGTTTCAAAAAGTGAGCTTATTACCGTGCTCGTATTTCCTGCGCTGTCGACAGCAACGACTCGAAGTCTGTTGGTCGTAATGTCCGTTGTTGGGAATGTATATGTTCCACCTGTTGCAGAAAAAGAAATACTTCGATCGTTGACGTAACTGAATCCGTCTTGAGCAAAGTCGAGAACAAAGCTCTCAAGTCCATTCAAATCCGAAGCATTGTAGACCAGTGATATAGAGCTACCGCCGCGAAATGGTCCAGCGCCAATGTCAGTGAAATTTACAGTTGGTGCAGTCGTATCAAGAATGAATGAAACAGATTTTGGAGCAGAGAATTTCCCTTGATCACTCATTGCATGAATATAATATGTTTTTGGCCCATCAGATCCGACATTGATTGTCTTGAACTGGACTCCAGAAATTGTACATGTATCAGTGAAAGAAGAGACGGAAGGAGTGGAGCTTGAAGCTGTGATTGTAAACTTCGATAGAGACTCACAATTGATCTTGTTGGAACCCGTATAGATTTTAAATTGAACATTGGAGTTATTTGCAAAACCTGGTCGACTTTCAACAATTTCAATTTCTGGAGCAACGACATCAAAAGTGAAGCCGTCGAGTGCGAACTCGCCGTCGATATAACCCTTCTTGTCCAAGCAACCTGTCATGAACAAGAGAAGGGAAAAAAGAATTGGGAGAAAACTGATACTTCTGCCCACGTTCCACCTTTATAGTAATTTAGTTTTCTTATCGGATTTATTTTACAATTCTTAAGGGGATCTACGTGCTTTCAGTAGTTTAGAGAGGGAGGTTTAGGTGGTTTTTGTTTGAAGCTGCCCCAAAAATAGGTTTTTTGAGGCAGTATGGGTAAGTGCTTATTGTTTAGAAGCTAAAGTCGAGTCCCGCCAAAAGTGAAGTCCTACTGAGATCAGAGTTTTTAGTAGAGCTTGCTGGTTGTAGAACATTGCTTTGGAAGTACTGGTTATCGTAGTCACCAAGGTTAGCAAATTCGAAACCAAGTCTAACTGAAAGCATCTCAGTAAAGTTCCAGTAAGCATGCAGTCCGATATGAATATCAGAATGACTTTCAAGAGTATCTCTTCTGATTGTGTTGGATTGGTTATTCCAATCTTGTTCACCATTGAAAACAAAAGAGAGTGTTCCAAGTAAATGAAGTTGATCGATCATTTCATAAAGAACTTTGGCTGAGAAAGTAAAGTCGTTGTATGCATCGACTGTTATGAGGTTGTGATAAACGGGGTTTTGATTTCCATAGTACTGTTTGATTTCTCTCTCAAGATTCATCTGGGCCGTGAAATTAAAACTCCACTGAAACTGATCAATGTCTTGATTGATTCCAGCTCCGACTCTAACCCGATGTCCACCCCAATAGGCATTTCCATCAAGATTGTTTTTTGTCAGAGTTGTGATGTCACTTGTTCCTCTTTCAGCATCACCAATACTTGGTGAAAAAGCTCCATAAACATCAAAGTTAAAACCGTATCCTCCTGGAAGGGGCATACGATAGCGCGCCTTGAAGAAGGGGTCTTGAAGTCCTGGGTTATTGATAGGGTCTTCAAAATAATTATAAGTTGTCGTTCCGGCTGTTTGATCAGCTCCATTGTATTTTTGAGAAGTGATAGAGGTTTCATCTTTCATGGTGATGTCCCACTCCATTCCTAGTTCTAAGTTTTTAAAGAGGCCATAGGTGAGTGAGTTTTCAAAGATCATAGCATCTTGATCGCGCTCTTCGATCTTTACTCCGGCTTGGCTAGTTTCTTTTCTAGATTCTGAATTCATTCTAAAGGTTGATTTTAGGTAGAGATTTCCTTCTGCTGGAATGAATTCCACATCAGTCACGCCTGACCAAACTTGGGTCGAAAACAATAAAACACAAAGTCCGAGAGCTTTCATCACTTTTTCATCCTTGAAAAATAGTTTTGTACACTTAGTATAACCTAAATGGCTGGAATTTAGACAAATGACACATTTTTCCATGATGATTCTTGAACAAAAAGCTCAGAAACAAAAAAGGCCCCAGATGGGGCCTTCGGCGTTATTAGTTTTGAGAGTGGTCTATGAGATCAGAAAATTCGAAATAAATTTTGTCCTGATTTAAAATTTCTAGCTTATATTTGTATTCGATATTCAAACCATCTCCTTGGAGAAATAGTTTCAATTCTTCTAATTGTCTATCCACTTCATATCTTCCAAAGAGAGTTCCATTTGGACGACATCCATTAATGTTATTTTCTCCAAAAACGACTTCACTGACTTCAAACATTTCACTCACATAAAAAGAAACATATTGAACACTTCTTTGTCTTGAATAGTTTTCATTACAGACTGGGAAGTCTTCGATGTTTTGTACTTTTTTGAAGTATTGATTGGTTTGAACGTTCTCTCCGATATATGCCTCTTGATCGAAGTCAACAGTCCACTGTCCTTCAATTTGGCTATTTCTAACGAAAAATCTGTTTCTTCCATCTTCTTGAATAAAGCGAACACCTTCTTCACCTTCATCAGTTGAAAAATGTAGTTCACTTTTAACTCTATCCAAAGTGTAGGTCATACTTTCTTCTTGAACTTTACAGTTAACAGCACCGTCTACGTTTTTTACTTCAACTCTGTTCAGTCGTCCATTAAGCATTTCGATGTACATTGAATCGAAATCTCCATCATGCTCTCTGCCTTCTTCACAATCTGGAAGGTCATGTGGATAAGAGGGAACTCTATTGAACTCCATCGTAAAAATTCGCCACTCTCTATCAGCAATGTTAAAGACAAAACTTCCTTCCATTGACTGAAGTGTGTGGACATTGCTTTCAGAAAGTTGTTCTGCAATCTCTTCTTGATTACATCCGGTGAATAACATTGATACGTAAAATAGAACGAATAGTGCGATTAGTTTTCTGATCATGCTCCCTCCCTGGCCGCTTGTGAATGTTGGATTCCATTTATGGTTTCCGTTTCTACAAATACATAAAGCAAGGTCCTTGCCAAAAACTAATTGTCTCATTTCAGGCACTTGAGATATTTCACGTGGTTAGAAAAATAGACACTGTCTAAAGTTTTTATGACACTTCCTTCACATTCCTTCTTTGGCATGGGGCTTGCTCTATAAATCAGCAAAGAGTTAAAGAGTTCGTTAAAGCCTTTGAAATAGGAGAGAGAGATGTTCAAAACTTTATCAGTTGTCGCAATCATGTTCATTATGGTCAATCTTCCAGCTAAAGCTCAGCAATCTAATGAGTGTTCGCGAACAGTTCAAAGATGTAATCATCAAATTCAAGGTATTTCAGATGCTATCAGTAAGCAGAATGAAAACAGCGAAACTAAAGATCAACTATTAGAACTTCTTCAAGAAAAAAAGATGAGATGTGCTGAATACATCCAAAATGCTTGTTCATAACAATTGTCTAAATTAAATTGATTTCCCAAGGGCAT
>SBGE01000276.1 GCA_006226755.1 Deltaproteobacteria bacterium
AAGAGGAAGCTCATGTTGACCCCCGTAACGCCTAGGTCCTGGTACCTGATCGGCAGATCCAAAGATTTCAAAGTCGGAAAGATCAAAAAGATCACGATCTATCAGACTGATTTTGTCATTACTAGAAAGACAACAGGAACACTCGTTGCTTGGGCCAATAGATGTCCCCACATGGGAGCTGATCTTTCACGTGGTCACGTTCACCAGGATCAACTTGTTTGTCCTTTTCATGCTTGGCGATTTAATGACAAAGGCGAATGTACTCACATTCCAGCTGATCCAGAATCACTAGGCTGTAGTAGAAAACTTAAAACTTATCCAATCATTGAAAAATTTGGATTGGTGTTTATCAATAACTCAAGAAAACCAAATTTTGATCTCCCTTTCTTTGATGATCTCAGAGAAAAAATGCTGATTGCAGGAAGGCCATTTCAAATACAGCAAGATGCTGCTTGGTATGTAGTATCGGCCAATGCATTTGATGTTGCTCATTTTGTTCACGTACATAATCGTATTCCTCTTCGAGATCCTGAAGTTGAAGATCTTGGTGATTACGGAAAACGCATAAAACATTTTTATAAAATCAAACCAAGTAATGTTATCGCTGATAAAATCATCGGTTTCTTTTTTGGAAAAGAAGGAACTCTTGAATATACCGTTTTTGGAAGCAATTATATTCTGGCGAAAAGCACATTTGGAAGATTCTCAAACCATATGGTGATCGTTCTTCAACCTTCAGGAGAAAACAAAAGTATCTCTACAATTGCCTTGGTTAAAGATATCTCAGATGCCAACTTATTCCAGATCGCTTTTAGAAAGTTGGTTTTGAAATTTCAAACCTTTTTCACCAAAAAATTCTTCAAAGCTGAAGCTGATGAGATACTTGGAGTCAGAGTTAACAAAAATAGCCTTCACAAATCTGATGGAATATTGAAAGAGTATCTTGAATATGTTGAAAAAGTTCTCGGACTTCAAGGAGCTCCGGGACTATGAAGCAGGATTTCCTTCTCACATTACTGGGACCACTTTACACTCCAGGAACGCAGATGGACGCTTCAACTCGTCTTGGATACTTTTTCAACGGCATCAATATAATTGAGTCTAAAAAGAACTGGATCTACTTTGCCAACATCATGGCCACAGTACTGATGATTGTACCAACGATTATCTTCTTCAAAGATTACTTCTCATGGTCTTTGATGGGATTTCTCGTTCTGATGAACGCTTTGGTTCTCAATATTTATAGCACTTTCTATTACCACCGATTTTGTTCCCATAAAGCATTCAAAGTAAAAAACAAACTTGGCCTTTTCATTTTGAAAAACATGGCCCCCAAATTCTTTATGGAAGAAGTTTTCACAATGGCCCATCAAGTACATCATAAATACTCTGATAGTGAGCTAGATCCACACAATGCAAAGCATGGAAACCTTCACTGCTACTTGGCAGATGTGACCATGATGAGACTGAACCCAGATTTAGATGAGAAAGGCTACGAAAGAGCAAAAGCTCTAATGGCCCATACCGGAATTGAAGCAAATAGTTATGAGGATTATAAAAAATGGGGTTCGATAACCAAACCTTTGAACACAATAATTCACTTCGCACTCAACTGGACCTTTTGGGGAGTTGTATTTTATCTAATCGGTGGAATGGGACTTTTAACTGCTGCTGGAGCAGGTGGATTCTTCTGGGGACTTGCAGTTCGTAACTTCAACTACAAATCTCATGGCTCTGGTGAAGACAAGAGAAAAGAATGGAGAGATACAGACAAGAACTCATTGTCTTTGAATCTCGTTATGCCAGGAACTCTTTGTGGAGAATGGCACGCCAATCATCACATCTATCCAACATCTGCTCGTTGCGACTTTCTTCCGTGGCAAATTGATCTGGCTTTTGCTTCCGTTTGGATGTTGAAGAAGATGGGAATAGTTGAGAGCTATATTGATAAAAAACAAGATTATATAAAAACATATTCAACTATAAAGGAAGGTACAGATGGCCGGATTTCCAACCCTGCCTAAAGCCTGGTTTGTACTGGGACCTTCCAAGAAGTTTGGAAAGGAACCTACAGGATTCAAGCTTTACAATAAAAAGTTCGTCATCTTCAGAACAGAAGACGGCAAACTCAATGCAATGAGAGCAAATTGTCCTCACATGGGCGTAAACCTGGCCTGCGGTGGAAAAGTAAAAGGTAATAGAATTGTTTGTCCTCTACACGGATGGGAGTTTGACAGAGATGGATCTTGTGCAAAAATTCCATCGACAAATGTCATCCCTGAATTTGCCCATATTCCTTCTTTTCCGGTCGAAGAAAGACACGGAGTAGCCTATATCTGGAATGGTCCAAAAGCTGACTACCCTCTTCCATTCTTTCCTGACGAAGCTCCAGAAGACTTTGAGGGTGCAAAACCATACGAAGTACATCAAACCACTTCTTGGTTCGGTCCAGTAGTAAATGCTTTCGATATTCAGCATTTCATTTATTCACATAACAGAATTCCTATTAAAGATAGCGAATATGACCTTTCACAAAAAAACGTCGCAAGAGTAAAACACTTTTATAAACTAGTTGGAAAATACTGGTTTGAAGAACTACTCAGAAAAGTATTTGGTCAAATAGTAGAACTCGAAGCCACCATCTGGGGTGGAAATGTGATCATCACGAAATCGACACTGGGTAAATTCACCAATTATATGATTTCTTACTGCACTCCTGTAGAAGGACGTAAGGCCAGAACAGACCTGGTGCTCTACAGAAAAAAGTCAAATAATCCAATTGGATGGCTTGTGAATAAGATCATGCTACCGATTCAAGCTAAACTTTGTCAGAAGATCTTTCAAGATGAAAGTGATGAGCTATTTGAAGCCATTATCAGGGACGACAGACTCCATCCGGAAAATGATGTGATGGTGTCCAAATACCTTAATTGGTTTAAGAATTGTCACGCATAGTGATAACTAAATACGCGAGCTGAAGTTGAAAAAAGTTGATGTTGCTGCGAAATTCCTATCAGAAAACAAAGGTAAGATATTTCTAACCGGTCTAGTTTTCTTTATTCTTAGTACTTTTGCCCTTATTAAACTTGAAAGTGATTTCTCTTTCAGAGTCTGGTTCAAACAGGATGACCCGGGAATTGTTTACTATAATCATTTTGAAAAGACCTTTGGTAACGAAGATAAAATCATTCTTCTCGTGCACCACCCAGAAGGTCTCTTTACAAATGAAAGGATCAACCTGGTCAACGAGATTACAAGAAAGTTTGAGATTCTCCCCAAAGTTATCGCTGTTGACTCTCTTACAACATTTGATGTCATTGATTCTCATGAGGATGAAATTCTAGTCGGACCTCTTTTCGACTATGAGTCTAAAGATCAAATTTCATTATCTGATGAAGAGATGACCAAAAAGAAAGAAGAAGCTCTCAACCATCGAGTCTTGAAAGGATTCATTGTCAGCGAAGATGGAAAGACGACTTCAGTGTTTGGAACTTTAAAACCTGTTTTCGAAGGTAATCCAAACTATAAAGATACTTTTGATGAGCTTGAGCTCTATCAGGCAGACCTTCAAAAAAGATTTCCTAATATGCAATTCCATATTACGGGAACAGCTGGAACAATCGAATATTACAGACAAGAAGTAACTCTTGATATGTCAATCATCTTCCCTCTCATCCTGGTTTCTGTCATTTTGATTATGTATCTACTCTTCAGATCATTCAGTGTAATCAAAATGTCTTTTTCTATCATTACGGCGACAATCATCTCGACTCTCGGAATTGGGGCCTTGATGGGAATCAAAGTTAATCCACTAACCAGTATGATTCCTTGTATTTTGATTGCAATAAGCCTTGCAGATACAATTCACATCCTTGCAACTTATGCAAAATTTAACAATGGTGACCATGAAGATACGATGAGAAGAACGATCATCAAGAACTTCTTCCCAACGTTGATGACTACAATTACTACTATTATTGGGTTTTCAAGTTTTGCTTTTACAAAAATTGCGCCAATTAGTGAACTCGGGATCCTGACTTCAGTCGGAACTGCCATTTCTTGGCTCTATACTTACTCTATACTTCCTTGGTCACTTTCAAAGCTTGGCCACAATGTTGAGAGTCGAGGGACTGAAAAAAGATTAAATCTTGGTGGATATATAGTCTTTCTCGATCGTTTCAAAGTAGCCATCTTTGCACTATTCGCAATCGTTTTTGCCTATGGTTTAACAACACTTGATAAAGTCGACATCGACAACAATTCAACTAAGATGTTCAAGAAATCGCATCCCATGGTTCAGGCCTTGGATTTTGCAGAAGAAAATCTTGGTGTTGCTAAAGAGATCAATATCGTCTTTTATAAGAATGATCTTGGTGACCTATATGGTCCTAAAGCTCTTTTGAAGTTGGAGACCTTGCAGCACAGTTTGGAAAAACTTCCTTTTATCACTAAAACACAAAGTATGGTTAACATCATTCAAGAGACAAATGAATCTCTTCTAGGGAAAGGAAATTTCGTCATCCCTCAAGACAAGAAACGAATAGCTGAAAATATTTTTCTTTATGAACTCTCAAGCTCAGCTCAGAACAATCTCTATAAATTCATCAGTCGTGACGGTGAAATGATGAGAATGAATGTTGTTTGGATGACAAACGGATCAAAACAAGTGACCAAAAACCTAGAAATAATCAGACATGAAATGAACAAACTTGGAATCAAAGGTCATATCACAGGAAAAGTTCCTCTTTTAACAAATCAGAACGTCGAAGTGGTTAATACGTTTGTTGAGTCCTTGCTCATGTCTCTTCTATTGATCACACTCTTTATGATGTGGCACTTGAAATCCATAAAGCTAGGACTCATCGCTCTAATTCCAAATGTACTCCCATTGATCGTCATCTCAATTTTAATGTACTGGATGAAGATCTCACTTAACGCAGGAACGGTACTCGTCGCCAGTATCTCCCTAGGTATCGCTGTGGATGACACTATTCACTTCTTTGATAGCTTCAAAAATAATCTTGAAAAAACTGGGGACATCAGACTCTCCATCAAAGAAGTTTTTGAAACCACAGGAAAGGCCATCGTCACAACCACTACAGTTCTAGTGGTTTGTTTCTGTGCTTTCTTTGCAGGAAAACTTCAACTCAATCAAGATTTCGGAATGCTGACTTCTGCTTGTCTGATCTTTGCTTTGGTTGCAGATCTAATCGTGGTTCCGGCCCTTTTCTTGATTATTCCAGAGAAAAAGGAAGCACAGATACCAAATGCGGAGGTCGCTTCATGATCTACGCAATCCTGGGACTTATCATTATTGCTCTTATTGTCTGGGAGTACGAATTCGCCAGGAAGAGACTACTCCTTAAAAATCATTCTCTTCAAGACTTAGTTGAAAACTTCAACATAGGCTCCGGTCAAATTCTGCTCGGACTTTTTGGTCAGGCCTTGATGGTCTTTCTATTTGAATATACTTACAGAAATCATGCTTTACTAAAGATTGAAAAGAATGTTTTGAACTTCATTCTGCTTCTCTTGGCCTATGATCTTTTCATGTACGTCATGCATACATTGACCCACAAAGTTAATTTTCTTTGGGGAATGCACCTGGTTCACCACTCAAGTAACAGTTACAACTTGGGTCTGACTCTTCGAAATCCATGGTTATTCTCTTTCATGTATATGCTTCCTTACTGTTTATTTGCATTGATTGGTGTACCGACAGAATTTTTTCTGGCGATTATAGGTTTCAATGGACTGACACAAACTCTCCAGCATAGTCGTTATATGGGAGACTGGGGATTTTTTGGAAAATTTCTAGTTTCTCCTAAATTTCATCGAGCCCACCATGGGGCCCAAGAAGAATATTGGGATAAAAATATGGGAAGAATGTTTTCTTTCTGGGATAAATTATTTGGAACATACGTTGAGACCCATGATGAAACAATTGAGTTTGGAATTAAAGGAAGACTAAACTCCACTGACGCTTTCATTGAAAACACTTACTACTATCGTTACCTCCTGGAACTCACCAAAAGAACTCCTGGTATAATTGGAAAAATCAAGATCTGGATCATGCCACCAAGCTATAGACCATCTCATATTTGTGAGATCGAAGCTGAGCTGTTAATGGGAAAAGTTCTTGAAAGATCTGTCTCAAGTGAATCTCAAAGTAGAAAATCACTTCTCGTTTGTCTTTTTAATTTTGCCTACATAATTGGCTTTCTAATGGTCAGAAAGAATCTCGCCATGGAAGAGCAAATCTATGCTTCTCTATTTTCAATGTTATTGATTGGGATTTCTGGATATGTACTGGCAAGAAAGCCGGCTTCGATTCTGGAAAAACAAAGTAAAATCGAAGCCAAACTCTTTCAAACGATCTGAATTATTTTTTCAACCAAGTGAAGTGTAGCTCATCTGTCTGCTCTTTTGCAGGAACAGATGGAGACGACGCCATAAGGTCTGTTGCCGAAGTTGTCTTCGGGAAAGCTATCACATCACGAATATTGTCAGTTTTGGCCAACATCATCACAGTTCTATCCATACCAAATGCAATTCCCGCATGCGGAGGTGTTCCATAGCGAAGAGCTTCAATAAAGAAACCAAATTGCTTTTGAGCATCAGCTTCAGAAAAACCTAAAACCTGGAACATTTTTGATTGAACATCTTGTCTGTGAATTCTAACGGAACCACCACCAAGCTCATAACCATTACATACTACGTCGTATGCTTCAGCTGACATATTCTTTAGAATTTCCTGCTGAGTACTCGGATCAGCCTTCAAAAAGTTTTCAATGTCCGCTACTTTTGGAGAAGTAAACGGATGGTGTTTGGCATAAAATCTTCCATCAGCAGCATCGTATTCCAAGAGTGGAAAATCATAAACCCATAGGAAATGATATCCTTCTGCTTGAAGCTTGAATTCTTTTCCAAGAAATCTTCGAAGAGCATCTGCAGAAGCATGAGAAACATCCGGATTAGAGTCCGCAAAGAATAACCAAGTTCCGTTACCTTTGTTATCATCTGGATATAGTTTTTCAAGTTCAGCGTAAATTTCATCTGTAACAAATTTGGCGATTCCTCCGGTTCTTCCGTCATCACCAACTTTAAAGAAGGCCACGCCTTTCCCGCCATATGGTTTAACCACATTAACAAAACCGTCTGTGTCTTTTCTTGAAAAGTTAGCAACAGATTCAGGAACAAAGATCGCTTTGATCAAGCCTCCATCTTCAATAACTGAACTAAAGACTTTGAATTCAGTTCCCTTGAAAAGATTCGTGACAGTCATATGCTCAAGCCCAAAGCGAATATCAGGCTTGTCTGAACCATATCTTCTCATGGCCTCATCATAGCTCATTTTTGGCATATTGAAGTTTTCAAGTTCAAACAGGTCACTCACCAACTTTTCAACAAGATTTTTCATATAGTCTTGAGTTGCAAAACTGACTTCGATATCGATTTGAGTAAACTCAGGTTGTCTGTCAGCACGAAGGTCTTCATCACGGAAACAACGACAAATTTGAAAATACTTATCAGTGTTTCCAATCATCAAAAGCTGCTTGAGGGTTTGAGGTGATTGTGGAAGAGCATAAACTTCACCAGGGTGAACACGTGAAGGCACGATATAGTCTCTGGCTCCTTCAGGAGTCGACTTGTAGAGAATCGGCGTCTCAACTTCAACAAACCCATGACTTGATAGAAAGTTTCTTACTTTCTGATTGGCGCGAGAACGTAAGGCCAAAGTTTCTTGAAGCTTGGTTGTTCGAAGATCAAGATATCGATATTTCAACTTCTGATCTTCTGAAGCATCAATTTGCCCATGTGGGAAAAATGGCATGTTATCAACATCTGCACGGGAGAGAACTTCCAATTCATGAACCTGAACTTCAACTTCTCCTGTATTCATATTTTTATTTTGAGCATCAGATGGTCTTTTTCTAACAACACCTTTAGCTTTAATCACTGACTCAAGGGCGCATTGCTTGAGAATGGAAAGGTCGCCTTTATAATCCTCAAAACCAAGTTGAGTCAGACCAAATTTATCTCTGACGTCGATGAAATGAAGAGCACCTAGGTCACGGTACTTGTTGACCCATCCACATAGAACAACTTCTTGTCCTTCATTTGAAGCTCTGAGTTCACCACAATTATGGGTTCTAAGGAGTCCTTGTATCTCTGCCATTGCTAACATCCCCTTGTTTGCAGTAGAGTTTAGACATGAAGTCTTTTATAACTCAAAGTGGCACAAAGCTCATTAAAAATATCCTTTTAGGCGGGACTTTCTTGCTGTTGGCCTGCAATTCAGGACAACAACACAACTCGTCAAGCAAGACCGAAGAGGCAGCGGCCCAAGATCCTTTCGCCGAGGTGCGAGAAATCAAGCTGGCTATGCCCTCTGGAAAAGTAATCGATACTAAGCTGGCGATTACTTCTGCAGAACAGACAAAAGGCCTAAGTGGAACCAAAAGTCAGGATTTTGGTCCTTATGACGGACTGCTTTTCTTTTACCTTCAGGACGACCTAAAAGGTTTTTGGATGCCAGACACCTATTTTGATCTGGCCATTATTTTTCTAGATAGTGATTTCAAAGTTGTCGGCTACGAAATTGCGCCCCATCACCCAGGGATGACTGAACCTCCACAAATTTACCGAACGAAGTCTTATCTTTGTCGCCATGTTCTGGAAATAAGGGCCGACTCTCCGTTGGTGGCGGAGCTACAAAAAGGCATGGAATTGAAATTGATTTCTAAGATTCCTCTTTCGAAAATAGAATCAAAAATTCGTCTTTCGCGATAAAGCCCAAGTGATCTCTCACTAATTTTTTCTGATAGGACTTGCTGGCCTTTATATTTTTGATTTCATCTTGAAGATTATCATTCTCTGCTTCGATAGCATGGTACTCATCAACCTTCCCCTCGAGGAGCCCTTTATTGGCGTAGAAGTCAATCACTCCCCCTCTGGAGAAAACCAATCGTAGGCACATCACCCCTAGGAGAACCCAACAGCCGAGTACAAAATAACGAGTTCTCTTATCTGACTTGACTGAAATTTTTCTTCTCGTTGTAGTAGATCTGGCAGTTGTTCGAGTAGTTGTTGTTCTTGATGTCGCTGGTACAACAGTCGCTGTTCTTGCTCTAGCTGTTGTGGTTGGCGTTCGACTGACATAAGCAACGTCAGCAGGGGCCTTGACCGAATCTCTTCGTACTGAAGTCGCGAATTCTTGCTCTCCAGGTCTGGCAACATTTCTTCTCGTAGCTGCACCAGATGTGGCTCCCGCACCACTATTCATTGAAGAAGTACTAGCGGTTCTTCCCCTGCCAGGAAGACTGAAGCCACTTCTGTCATTTGCACTTGATCTGCTGCTAGCGGAGCTTAGATCGACTGTCCCTCTCGAAGTTGCTCCTGTTGGTCCCATCGCTCTCTTGGCCTGCTTGGCACGATTCCGTTCAATAGCTTTCCTGAGGCGATCCGAAGAAATTGAGTCTGAAGATGTTTGTGACCTTTTCTGGTCATCAAAATTGAATTCCAAAACCACATCCTGTGTTATAGAAAAACGTCCTGTGTCTAAATCATAACAAATAGCTGATTTTATTCAAGAAATTTATAGGCGGCAAAAATGGTCGGAGGAATACCTAATCGAGATCCTCAAGTATCTCTTCTAGGTTGATCCAGAAGGCGCGAAGGAAGGCGAGCTCTTTCAAAAAGAAATATATGGTTCGCCCATGGTTATCATTTGTGAAATTTTCAATGCAATAAGGAAAACTTCCATCCACCAAAAGTTCGAGAAAATTTTGATAACCAAGATTTTTCGAATTTACCGGAAGAAGCTTGAAAGATTTATCGTCGCAAGAGAATTCATTCACAGCAAACTGTGAACGCAAAAAATCTGCTACTTGATTAAGCCTCAAACAAGCAATGGCATTGTCACCAATTGGTCCAAGGCGTAGAAAACGATCCATTCGATTAAGTCCATGTGACTTAAAGAAAATCTCCAAGCCGTTTTCATCAGAACTTAACCACCAACTAAAACCAGGATCTGAAAGATTACAAAGGATATCTTCATCAAGTGGAATACGACGGTTGAATAGCTGGTCCATTATGACTTGGGCCAGGGCCAACTCCCCTGTCTCAAAGAAGTTGAGAGTGTCATAATCGAGCTCATCTTTGATACGAAGCTTTTCTCTGGTCAATACCTCACCAGACTCAATATCAAGTAGTGTCTGCTCAATATTTTCAGTAGCAAATCCTCTAACACAGAAAGTGGAGGCGCCTTTTTCAATCCGGTATACTAGGCCTGGTCCCTGAGGGGCAAGAGGCATGGAATCTGTTGCAAAAATATCTTCTTCAAGAGGAGTTGGATCTTCTGGTTCATCAACGGCCCAAAAGTTAAACCTCTCCCTTTCCTCATCAACGAGTTTTTTATCGCTAGATTTTGAAAGTTCGAATGTTTCTTTTGCGAGTTGATCGAAATCCAGATCCAAGTCTTTCCTTCCTTGAAAAGAGTCTACTTAATATTTTAAGCCACAATGCCAAAAAATGACAAGTCGAGCCTAAAGAAAATTAAAACAGGGCTACAAACAGGTTCAAAAGCAAAATGACGATGATTGGGGAAAAATCAAAAGGGAGATCCGGGGGTAGAAGTTTTCGAACTGGAGCACAGGAGTAGTTGGCAAGTTTCCTGATAATCAACACCGCAGGATAATTTTTAAACTGAGGAGCATAGCTCAAAATGGCATCCAGGATTAAAAGAAAAATATAAGCATCAATCAATAGCCGGATCATCTGACTTCACCTCATGGTTTTGTTCGACATTTTCAATTCTACTTTCAAATTTGAGAGGTTTTATCTGCAAGACATGGCACAGACAAGCTCCAAAAAAGAAAAAGCACATCACTTGGAAAATCCAAAGAAGTGCCACCACAACAGTATAATAATCCCCGTAACTGGCAACAAGATTGGACCGAAGATAGACAAAATAGCCGTAAAACAGAAGTTTACCGAAAAGAATGGCCGCAACAAAGGTCATGGTTCCGACTACGGCCTGGGCATTGGAAATCTTCCAATTAAAAAACCATCGGTAGAGAAATGTGAAATACAGGATGAAAATCGAAGCATGCAGGAAGTTGCTACGGATCATGATATCAGTTCCATATTTCAAGCTCTCAAGAAAACTAACGACTGATGTTCCCTGAGGATACTTTTGCTGGAAATATTCTACCAAGGGATTGTTTTCTATCAGCTCTATAAACATTTGAACCAAAGGTGGAAGAATCAGGGTCACACAAAAGATGACGATCGTGACAAAAATAATGACCAGGCCTTTAAGATATTTCCAACGACTAACATGTTTCTCGTCTTCTGTTATCAGATAAAGTCCATTCCAGATAACATTGGTAAAGGTCAAAGAAGAAAAGATAAGAATAAAGACGTTGAATAAGTTAAAAGAGGCTCCCGAAAAAAGAGGACCTTCGACTATTTTTTCAACAAGAGTTAGAATCTGATTTGATTTTTCAGGGAAGAGAGTTCCACCCATCGTCAGGATCTGATGACCTGTTTCCCTGACATTTCCAAGAAAAAGACCTGCTGTTCTCACCAAAAGCATGAAAAAGGGAATCATTGTTAATATCAAATAGAAAGAAGCGGCGGCTGCCAAAGTCATCACTCTTCTATGACGGAAGAGTTTGAAGGCCTCAATATAGCGCATGAGTACTGCGTGCGAAAAATCTTTCATGAAAAGATTCTAACTCTCGAAGAACTATTTTTCAGTTTTTATTTCTTTACAGGCCTCTTTGTAACCTAACTGGCAGGACTTCTCCATGGCCTTCCTTGAGGGGTCAATTTGATTTTCTTTTTTGAGAATGAGAGCGTAGCGATAGCAGCCCAGAGAATAATCCAATTCACATGAACGCTCAAAATACTTCAAGGCCCTTTCAAATTCGTGATGTTCCTCATGAGTGATTCCTAAAATAGCGCACGAGGCTCCATTTTTTTCAGATTCACAAGTATATTGCTGATAGTCGACTCTCCAAATATAATACACGAGTGCCAAGCTCAGAAATACCCAAAGAACGAAGAATGTCTTCTTATAACGCTCCATCACAATATTATATCACATTAAAACAGACTTAACTGATCACCAATCACGATATTGTCAAAAGAGCGATCCATGGTGGAAAGAACAGAATCTGCAATAGGCTTCACCTGTTTTTCCAGATAATGAACATAATCAATATCGGTTGGGTTTTGCTCTGATGGCCAAGGGCCCCGTGTTGTAATGATATATTCAATATCTCTTAGATTTTTGGTTCCATCTGGGTCGAGAATCTTAGCGGCCTTCACATGTGGTGGGACTGATTTTGTATACTCTGAAATATCTTTGGTCAGACGTTTTTTATAAACGAGCTTGTCATTGAATTTGCCTTCCTTGAGTTCATTTGAAAATTGTCGGATGAAATCTTCAATATCTTCTCCATGGAAGAGCCTTCTAAAAAGTTCTGTCTGGAAAATTTTTGCCATTTTGGTCCAATCTGATCGAACGACTTCCATTCCAGCAAAAGAAAGCTCTTCACCTTTCTTTGTGTGAAGAAGACCAGCGTATCTTTTTTTAGCTCCCCCCTCTCCTGATCTGAGAGGTGGAAGAAAAAGTTTTTTATAATACTTTTCAAATTCAATATCGAGTTCTGACTCTGTTTTAAACTGTCGTTTAATCATTTGAGAAAGATACTCATTCAATCTTTTGGCCCTAAGATTTGCCATATCAAAAGGTCTGGTAACTTCGGTATCTTTTAACTTATAAAAAACTGAGTCGGTATCTCCATAAAGAACTTCATAACCTTCTCCCTCTAGATAATCGATAGCCTGACGAAGAATCCACTGACCTGTTCCTGTAATCGCAGTTGGAAGATCGGCATGATAAAAGCGCGATCCACCAGACCCCATGACTCCGTAAAAACTGTTCATTAATATTTTTATGGCCTGAGAAAGATAGGCATCTCCCAATTCTTTAGCGTTTTTTCTTTTCTCCATCAGCTCTTCAATAAAGTCCGGTAGAATATGTTCTGTTCCACTAAACCTTAGTCCGGCTGGAGTTGTAACAGGATTATGATCTTGCATAAGTCTTGAATAAGGATCAATTTTAAAAGTTCGAATGATCGAAGGATACAGGCTCTTAAAGTCGAGGACGGCAACGTTGTCATGGAGTCCAACCACAGAATCTATCACTAATCCACCAGCAGCGTGTCCTTCGCGTACGATATCAATGATATTTGAAGCTACGAAACCTTTACGATGAAGTCTTGGAAGAAAAAAGTGATCAAAAGCTGCAGTCGAAACACCTATTCTATCCATCAACATTCCGGATAGAGTTACTCTTGTGGTAATGAGTTCAATCAATCCGGTCTTTTGATAGATCTCAGAGACCAATTCACAATCGAGAAGATTGTATTTGGCGAGAGATTCTTTATCTTCTCTGAATCGTCTTTCAATTTCTTCAACTTTATCCATACCCGTAGCTTCAATATCCTTTGAAGCACCAAGAATTTCACTGGCCACAGTCTGGAGCTTGAAGTTTTCAAATGAATAAAAAGCTGCTCGCATGGCCTGAGGTCCATCAACGACAACTCTGCCATCAAGTCTTGCAAACCATCCCGCGCCTTTTCTCTCAACAATCCGAGCCGCTCTTCGGGAGCGGCCGATGGTGAGTTCTAGTCCATATTGCTGACATTTCTTTTCTAAAAAGGCCAAATCAAAACCTACGACGTGCCAACCAATCAAGATATCCGGATCCCATTCAGAAAGGCATTGAAGGAAAGCCAAAAGGACTTCTTTTTCACTCGAGAAGAGTTTCATGTACTCAAGCTCTGTGGGCCTTGGTTCTCCACGCATGAAAACAATTTTTTTCTCTTCATTGCCATACTGATGAAGAGCAATGGAAAAAAGATCATTTCCCATGGAAGTTTCAATATCTAGTGAACAGATTTCAAGATTCGGTAGATAATCCGCTTTTCTAATTGTTGGGTTATTGAAAACAAGTTTTCCATTCTCAATTGTAGACTCGCCTTGAACCTCCACAGCTCCATTGATGAATCTTTCCATCAAAAAGCGCTCAGGTGTGCGAACATCTGATTCAAAGGTACGAACTCCCTTTGAGGCCAGATCATCTCTTGTTTTCAGAAGCTGATCATAGGTTTGAAAATAGAGGCAATCGACAGCATTTCCCTGAAAATTCTTGAGATCTACCTGTTTTCGCTCAATTCCGGGTGCGAGTTGAAAATCAGCGGCTCGATCAACAAAAAACAAAGGAAGATTATTGGTGAACCTTAGTTCAAAGGGTCCTCGCTCCCCTTTCCCATGAAAAACAGTGACATGCCTGTTCACACCGGCCGGGATGCCCTGGTCATAGGAATCGCTGGTGAGAATAAATCCCTTCATATCTTTGAGTTCCATGATTGCATATGTCATTCATATCCTATAAAAGAGCTTTTGTGGAATCCAAACCAATACTTCTAAGGAAAAAACTAACCGTTGCTGAGGGTGATCCCTTGGTCGCTTGTGATTTCCTCAGTGAGAAAACCGGATTATCCAAGGCCTTGGTCAAAAAAGTCATGATCAATGGAGGCGCTTGGCAAATCTCAGGTAAGCGAAAGAATCGATTACGCAAAGCTAAAAAAGATCTCAAACCTGGTGATAAAGTCGAATTTTACTACGATTCCCATCTGCAAGAAATTGATACCACTGAAATCAAATGCCTCTTCGAAACCAGATCATACGGAGTATGGTTCAAGCCAGCGAATGTTCTTTCTCAAGGAACAAAGTTTGGTGATCTTGGAAGCATTGAACGACATGTTGAAAAACTCAGAGGAAATGATGTTTACCTGGTCAATCGGCTCGATAAGGAAACTGCTGGTTTGATTGTCCTGGCCTACAATCCAAAAGCGCAAAGAGCTTTTGCTACAATCTGGTCAAAGAAAGTAAAAAAATTCTATCAAGCGATTGTTCTTGGACACCTCGAAGGTGAAGGAGAAATCAATCAGAATATTGAGGGTAAAAAAGCCGTCACAAAATATAAATCTTCAAAAGTTTTGAAAAACACCACCAAAATTGAGCTTGAAATTATCACAGGTCGAAAACACCAGATTAGAATTCATCTGAACTCAATTGGTCACCCCGTCATGGGAGATCCTAAATACGGTGAAGGAAATAAAAATAGAGAAGGTTTAAAACTGATCGCATCCAAGCTTGAGTTCAGTGATCCTTTTGATAAATCAAAAAAATCTTTTCAATCTCCTAAACTCTTGTTTGAAAATTAGTTAGCCTACAATTCAATTTGATTGAAGTCTTTAACGATTGGATGATCACCTTTCACTATTTCTTGTCTCTCAAGCTGAATCGTTTTCATGCCTGCTTGTTGGGCAGCATCCAATTCTTGAAAAACATCAGATAGGAAAAGATACTCAGAAGGATCTCCCCCGAGTTCATGGATAATGTTTTTATAAGATGAAACTTCTCTTTTATGTCCGATAGCTGTATCAAAATAAAATGAAAGCAGGTCAGTCATATCGCCAAAGCTACTATATTTGTAGATTAATTTTTGCGCCTGAACCGAACCTGATGAATAGACACCTAGGGTGTAACCAGCTGCTTTCCATTTTTTGAGATTAACAGGAACATCATCATAAAAATGGCCCTTGAGCGACCCATCTTCAAAGCCTTCTTTCCAGATCATTCCCTGAAGCATCTTCAAAGCTCCATGCTTTCTATCGTTATCTATCCATTTGATTAGAGCTTCAATCTGCTCATTCGTAGAAGAAGTTTTCCCTTCTTCTTCCTGAATAGTTTGGGCGACATCGTTTAAACACGTCTGGACATCATCATTATTTAAATTCCCTTCCACAAAATCTTTCATTCGTTTTCTGGCAAAAGGGAAAAGAACTTCATGTACAAAACTAATTGCAGTCGTTGTTCCTTCAATGTCCATAACGATGTATTTCATTACTCACCTATGTAATTTTTGTCGATTCCACTTTCCGTATAATTCGCTACCCATCCTTCAGGATTGGTAAAAATTCTAATGGCCTTGACAGTGTATTTCGGAGCCAGATCAAACCAATGTTTGTAACCAGCCGGAACTGCCATGAAGTCACCTTTTTGGCAAAGGACAGAAACCACTTGATCACCTAGATTGAAATAGAATGTTCCCTCTCCATCAACAAAGTAGCGAACTTCGTCTTCGGCATGTGTATGCTCAGAGAGAAATTTTTGTCTTATGGCTTCAATATTTTCAGTATTAGGATTTACACTGATGACATCAGCAGCCTGATAGCCGTGTTTTTTCATATAGGGTCCGATTTCATGATCGTACGCTTTAAGAATTGTTTCCTGGCTATCATCATCTTTCAGGGGCATCGCTGCTTCCCAAATTGCGATATCAATTTTGTACCCAGCCAAAAAATCTTTGATCATTTGAAAATCGGTAATGGTTTCACCCTTATCCAACAAATTCAGTACTGCCATCTTTAGCTCCGCTTAGTGAAATATTGAAATAAATAATTAAAAGTTTCCAGATGCCGTTTAGCTTCCCAAACGGAATTTCCCCAACAAGTAAGTCCATGCCCTCTTATCAAGAATCCAGGGGCGTGGCGAATAGTTTTTCGCGCCTTCTCTGATAACGAAGCGATATCTTGAGAGTTCTCAAATACAGGGATATACAATGTTTCTTCATGGGTCGTAAAACCTGTGATGGCCTTAATCATTTCTAGACCAGTGATATCGATCAAATCTTTCCCTGGAAAAAGATCGCAAAACCACAAAGATTCAAGTGAATGACTATGAAGAACACAGTTTGCGTTTGTCTCTTCATAGGCCATTAAATGCAGACCTGTTTCGGCACTGCTTTTTCTGCCAGGTTTTTGCCAAAGAGGAAGAACTTCGCCTTTTTCATCAATCCCAATGAAATGTTCACGACCAAAGACTCCCTTATCCACTCCACTCTCTGAGATCATCAAGAAATCGCCCTTGGATTTTTCCGGACGGTAAGAGTAGTTCCCTCCTGTTCCAGGGTTTTCTCCCCTTGCATTCATTTGACGGATAATTTCCACCATGAATACCAGGTTATCTTCATCGTTTTGAGTAAGCTCGTGCATCGACATCTTAAATCCTTTTGATCAAAAAGAGCCCGTCTCTGATGGGAAGCATTGTTGCGTATAGGTCACCTCTTCCCTTGATATAATCATTGAACTCTCTAAGAGCGAGAGTGCTGGCCGTTGGATTGTGATCATCATATTTCGACCCTCGCACTACTTTTCCTGACCACAGAACGTTGTCTACTACAATCATTCCATTTCCGGATAGTCTTGGAAGAACCAAATCGAGATATTTTTTGTAGTTTTCTTTATCTGCATCAATGAAAACCAAATCAAATTGTCCTTGAAGCTTGGGAATGGTCTCAAGTCCAGGTCCTAAAACTGACTTGATTTTCTTGCCCCAAGGAGCTTTATCCCAAAACTCTTGAGCCAATTTTACAGACGCAGGGTTTACATCAAGAGTGATGAGTTCACCATTTTGCGGAAGCTCACGGGCCATCGCCAAAGCGGAGTAACCTGTGAAGGTTCCAATCTCCAATACACGTTGCACTCTAGCCGCACGAATCAGAAAGCCAAGAAAGCTGGCTTCCATTTCCCCAACCAACATTTGAGGCAGGTCTTGAGTCTGATGAGTTTTTTCAAACAATTCTTTATTGAGCGCCGAAGGTCTTTTTGAATGATCGATACAATATTCTTCGAGAATGGGGTCAATAAACTTCATAATCTCTCCTTAAAGGAATGAGTTTCAAACAAATTCTTTCAAACCATACACATTTGTTTGTCTAGATTGTCCATAGCTTGACGAGTGCCCATATTTTAGACAAAAAGACACGAGTTTACGAGGTTTAGATGGACTTTTCGGCCTCCAAACGACTGAATTCACGAATGTCTAAAAAGCAGGGTTCGGCACGATTCTTGCTCTATATCAGACATTGAATTTTAAAAAGGACTAGGTATGGATTTTCTACCTCTGAACAAATGGATCACCAATCTTAAGAAACCTCTCGTTATTGCTGGACCTTGCTCTGCTGAAAGTGAAGAACAAGTCCTTCAAACGGCGCATGCCCTTAAAAATATTGAAGATGTACGGATTTTCAGGGCCGGTGTGTGGAAGCCTAGAACCAGACCGGGAACTTTTGAAGGTGTAGGAACCAAGGCCTTAGTTTGGCTTTCGAAAGTAAAAGAAGAGACTGGACTTTTAACCAGCGTGGAAGTCGCCAAGCCAGATCACGTAGAAAAGGCCCTTGAGTTTGGAATCGATATTCTTTGGATCGGTGCTAGAACTTCAGTGAATCCATTTGCTGTTCAAGAAATTGCTGACGCCCTGAAAGGAACAAATATACCTATCATGGTAAAGAACCCAATTAACGCTGATCTCTCTCTTTGGATGGGTGCAATCGAGAGAATTCATGGCGCAGGTATCAATAAAATTGCTGCCATTCACAGAGGTTTTTCGACTCTTGATGAACCGAGATACAGAAACCGTCCTTTTTGGAGAATCCCAATTGAATTGAAACATAAACTTCCTGGTCTTCCAGTTATTTGCGACCCAAGTCATATTACAGGAAAGAGAGACCTTATTGCTGAAGTCAGTCAAAAAGCCATGGATGTAGACATGGATGGGTTGATGATCGAAACTCACCCGAACCCAGATGCTGCATGGTCTGATGCCAGTCAGCAAGTTACGCCGGCCATGCTTGCCGACATTATTGGCGGACTTAAACTTAGAACTGAATTTTCTCCAAGTAGAACTTTTGAGCACGAACTCGAAGGACTTAGAGAGCAGATTGATAGAATTGACAGGATTCTTCTTGAGAACCTCAAGAGCAGAATGGATGTCGTAGAAAAGATTGGTAAGGCCAAAAGTGCAAACAATGTGACGCCACTTCAGCTTCACAGAATGGATGCCATGATGAAAAATAGACTTGAAGTGGCCTTGGCGCTTGGTCTTCCAGAGAAATACATCAAAGAGATCTACGAAGTCGTTCACGCGGAATCAGTAAAGCGTCAAACTGATATCATGAACTCTTTCCAAAATGATAAGGACAGTGAATAATCTCAGCATGAAACTAGCTGATAGAATCCACTCAATTGAAGAAAGTAAATCTGTAGGATTGGCCCAGGTCGTGGCCAATCTTCGTGCCGAAGGAAGAGAAATCATTTCTCTGAATATTGGTGAACCGGATTTCCCCACCCCTGACTCCATCATCAAAGCGACGAAGAAAGCTCTAGATGAAAACAAGACTCGCTATTCACTTGTTCAAGGTATTCGAGAACTGCGAGAAGGTATTGCCAAGAAAGTCACTCGTGATAACGGTTACCATGTAACTTACGAGAACATCATTTTAGGAAATGGCTCGAAACATATTCTCTATAATATTTTTCAAACTATGATCAACCCTGGTGATGAGGTGATCATTCCATCTCCTTATTGGGTGACTTTTCCGGAATCAGTCAAATTAGCGGGTGGAGTACCTGTATTTGTCCCAACCAAGGATCTTCAACTTGATATTGAAGAAATTGAAAAAGCGATAACGAAAAAGACTCGTGCTATTATCATCAACACTCCTAACAATCCAACGGGAGCTGTTTATCCAAAAGAAGCTCTCCAACAAGTTGTAGAACTTGCGACAAAATATGATTTCTATATCATAGCTGACGAAGCTTATGAGATGTTGACCTTTGGAGGTACTTCTCATGTGGCCTTGGCTTCACTTGGAGAAGAAGCCTTCAACCGTACGCTTACCGTACAAAGTTTTTCAAAATCTTATTGTATGACCGGCTTCAGAGTTGGTTACTTAGTTGCGCCTGCTGACGTTGTTGAAGGGATGAACAAACTTCAATCCCATCTTTCAGGAAACAATTGTACATTTGCACAGTATGGAGCTCTTGAAGCATTGGAAATTGATCAAAAAGATATTCAAGCAATGATTGATGACCTCGAAAAAAGACGAGATCTTGCTTACGAACTTTGCAAAGATATATTCCCTAACACCATCAAGCCCCAAGGCGCCTTTTACCTATATCCATCGGTAAAAGAATTTTTGGGAGATAGATTTAAAACAGATGAAGATCTAGCCAAATTCATCCTGACAGACGCAGGAGTTGCTATCCTTCCTGGAAGCTTTTTCGGAACTGATGGTTACTTAAGATTTAGTTTTGCAGGAAGTGAAGACAATATTCGAAAGGCCTTCGCCAACATTAAGGCGGTCTTGTGAAGGTTGGACTGATCGGATTTGGGCGTCTTGGAAAACTTCTTACAAAATACATGATTCAAGATTTTGATCTCGTCATTTACGATGTTATCGATCATTCAGATGAAATAAAATCCTTGGGAGCCACTCCAGGAAGTTTTGAAGAAGTCTGTGACTGCCCTATTGTTATTCCCTTTGTACCGATCAGTGAGTTTGAAGGTGTCGTAAAAAAGATGGCTCCACTTTTAAAAGAAGGAACATTAGTCGCTGATGTTTGTTCAGTTAAAGAGATGCCAGCTAAAGTCATGCAAAAAGAATTACCTGAGCATGTTCAAATTCTTGCGACTCACCCAATGTTTGGACCAGACTCTGCAGGAAAAACACTATTCGGTTCAAAGATTGTTCTGTGCAATGTCAGAATGGATGACAAGTATTTTACTGATATTAAAAATTATCTAGAGACTCATGGTCTGAAAGTCATCGAGTCAACTCCAGAAATACATGACAAAGAAATCTCCCACTCACTTCTACTTACTCATTTTATTGGGAGAACCCTCATGGCCTTTGGAGCGAAAAATCTTTCAATTGATACCAAAGGCTTCAGACGGCTCATGAAAATTCTAGAAACCGTAGAAAACGATTCATGGCAACTATTTGAAGATATGAATAAGTACAATCCATACTCACTTCAAACGCGTATTCAATTTCTTGAGGCCATGCAAGAAATTGAGAAAAGGCTTGAGACGTGAAAAAAGTCGCGTTTCAAGGAGCCAGAGGAGCCTATTCTGAAATGGCCCTTCTCAAATACTTTGGAAATGATGTTTCACCAGTAGGATTTGATCTCTCTGAACAAGTCTGCGAAGCACTAGAAGAATCAGAAGTTGATTTCGCAATTCTCCCAGTTGAAAACTCAATTGTAGGAAACGTGAGCGTCAATCTCGATCTACTTTATAATCATAACTTCTTTGCTATTGGGGAAGTTTATCTACCTATTCACCACTGTCTCTTAGTCAATCCGGGAACAAAACTTGAAGACATTAAGACTGCGCACAGCCACCCTATTGCTCTTGCTCAATGTCGTGATTTTCTCAACAGACATGGAATAAAAGCACAGCCAGATTTTGATACTGCTGGTTCATGTAAGCTTCTCAAAGAGAGAGGTCATCAAAATGAAGCAACAATTGCTTCGAGCTTGTGTGCTGAAGTTTATGGATTGGAAATTCTCGAAGATCATATTCAAAAAGTTCAAAACAACTTTACAAGATTTCTGGTTTTTATCAGAGAATCTGACATGTCTTCTGAGTACAAACAAGAAAAAACAAGTTTGGCCTTTACAACCAAGCACAAACCTGGGGCACTTTTAAATTGTCTACAAGAGTTTAAAAGATTTGATCTCAACCTTACAAAACTTGAATCCAGACCCATTCCTGAAAACCCGTTTGCTTATATTTTCTATGTAGATTTTATTGGAGCTCTTGGGGACGAAAATGTTCATGCTTGTTTGGAAACTCTCAAATATGACACTGAGACTATCAAAATTCTCGGCAGCTACCCTCAAGGAAAAAAAGACTTCTAAGTATTAACTGCTTCCCAAGCAAAATGAATTTTATTATTCAACTCTTCCTTATCCCAAGGTTTTACAACGTACTCATTCGCCCCTTGATGAATGGCATTTATGATGTTTTCTACTTCATCCATTGTTGTACACATTAGAAATGGAATTTTAGAAAGCTTAGAAACTTTTTTGACCTTCATCAAAAAATCTAATCCTGTTCCATCGGGAAGATTCCAGTCTGAAATAATAAAATCGAATTCTTTATCTTTACAAAACTGAACCGCTGTTTTCAAATCGGGAGCTTCGTAAACATCTCCAGAGAAGCCTAATGATTTCAAATCGGAAACCATCTGCACTCTTAATGATTCAATATCTTCAAGTAGTAAGATTTTAATATTAGATGGTGCTGGCATTATTTCCTTCCTGCTACTTGATATGTTTTCTAATTTCTTGCTTAAGAGACTTGCCTTCAATTGGCTTAGGAATAAAGCCATTCGCTCCAGTTTCAATTGCCTTAACGATAAAATCTTTATCTGTAGTTTCAGTCATAATAATGACTGGTGTTTTCTCATACTGGGGAATAACTCTTAGCGACTCTAAAACTTCCATTCCATCAAGTACTGAAGTATTTTGATCGAGAATAATCAAATCAAATGGAAGATACTTGTCTATTTCATTGATGATTTTATCAATGG
>SBGE01000294.1 GCA_006226755.1 Deltaproteobacteria bacterium
TTACAGGCAGGTATAGCTCTGGATATTTTGCACTGTAATCAACATCCCCTAATTGAGTAATTGTAAAATTTGGAGTGTAAACTTTATTTTTGTAAGGTTGATCACCATATGTCTCTTTGTACTTTAAAAGACTGGTATGAAATCGAGGACAAATATTCAAAGTTGGGGCCGAATCGCTTCCAATATATTGTTTCAATTGTTGATACTGATTATGTAGTGAAAGGAAATACAATCTCTTATTCGAAATATTGGTTTCTCCAGTGTCTTTCTTTTCTACAGAAGCTGGACCCCTTCCTCTGGTTTTCGTCTTTGTAAAACCAACGTTGGCGACTTTGTAACCAGGTGTGAAGTTTTGACCAATACTCTTGGCCTTAAAACGTGCCATTTTCTCTTCAATCGACTCAGGTCTTTTAAAACCAGAGGAGCAGGAGATGGCCAAGAGAGACATCGTAGTCATGGCCAGGGAAAATGTTTTGTACTTCATATTGGACCTCATTTGTCAGTTTAAGGCCAAGGGGCCTATATACTCCTATCGGAATTGCCCCTGCAGGTTTTAGAGATTCAGAGGGGGGGAAATTTTTTCCATTACAAAAATACGTGGGTGAGGTTGTTCGTAAACTATATTCCAAGGGCATATCAGCCGATTAGAAGTAGTGAAAATGAAAGAAGGAATTAGTCATGAAGATCTTTAAGGCCTTATTAATCTACTTGATTTCAACTCAGCTGGTTTTCGCTGGAAAAGTTCAGAATTCCATCATGAAAAGTAATCTTCAGTTCAGCAAATTTGAAACTGAAAAAATGATCACAAGTGTAGTTGATAAGTTCAAATCATTTAAAACGGTTAATGATTATCTTAAAGTGGCCCAAAACCCGAATTTGAAAACAAAGATTAAAAAGTATGCTAATGCTCAAGCTTCCAGGGTTATTTATAAAGATGGTGTGATTCATATCAGAACAAACCACCTTGTAACAAAGATGACTGTCAATTTAAATGAAAGCTATGTTACTGCAAATGGAAAAAAAATTGATCTCCGTAAAATAAAAGACAGTGAAGATTTTTGGAATACTATTGAATCATCTATTAGAAGTAATCAGACATCCAGTATGTTTGATCTTCTTATTCCAAATGCCCATGCTGAACTTTTGTTGATTGCGATCGCTGTCATTTCATTTAGTGTCGTCATTGATGCACTTGTCTCAATGGTAAGTAGAACCAAATGTCAGCAGAAGGCCAAAGAAGTTTATAAGAATCTAGAAAAGGTTAATCGGCAGTGTAAAGAAGACGTCTCAAGTGTTATGTCGACTCAAATTAAGAAAAATGATACAGACACAGCAAGATATCTCCAGAATATCTTGAATAGAATTGACTCTCTCAGACCAGAAAGCTTGGAAGCCGCTTCATGTGAAGAAGCAGCTCAAGAGCAATTTGAAACTTGGGAAATTTATCGATTCGAAACTTGTCTGGAAAAAGTTCCTGGATATAACCCCGAGATCACTTCCAAGAAACTTTGTGATCTGATTAGGCAGACAGAGAAATGTATCAATGAATTTGTCGATATTGATCCAGAGGCCATTTCAAATAGAGTTCACGATGATAACAGTAGCTCTTCAGAGCAAGGAAATGTCATCCAAAACAACGGATCTGGCACAAATCAGTAAACCCTTCCAAATCGGCAGAAAGGCATATATTATGCCTTTCTGTTAACCAAATTCAGGAATTATCATGCTTAGCGTCTCCAATATAACCAAAATACAGGGTGGTGAAACCCTATATTCAAAGGCCTCATTTCAAATTAATCCAGGTGAGAAAGTTGGACTTGTTGGTCCGAATGGCGCAGGTAAAACGACCTTGTTTAGAATGATTATTGGCGAAGATAAGCCTGATGAAGGTCAAATTAGTTTTGGTGATGGATTGCGTTTGGCGTACTTCTCTCAAAATGTTGGAGAAATGGCAGGTCGAACAGCTCTTGAAGAAGTGGTTGAAGGTGATGCTTCCATAGCGCTAATGAAAAAACAACTTCGTGAATTTGAGCAAAAACTTTGTGATCCAGATATTTCAGATGATGAAATGAACAAAGTTTTGCAGGAAATGGGTGACGTTCAGACTCACTTTGAGAAAGTCGGTGGTTATGATCTCGAAACACGAGCAGAAGAAATTCTAACGGGTCTTGGTATATTTCCAGAAGATCATCATAAAATGGTTGAAGAGTTTTCAGGTGGATGGAAAATGAGAATTGCCTTGGCCAAGGTCCTCGTTCTTAATCCTGACCTTATTATCATGGACGAACCTACCAACTATCTGGATATGGAAACCATTCTTTGGCTTGAAGAATGGCTTCAGAATTTTAAAGGTTCAATTTTCATGACGACTCACGACCGGGATTTCATGAATAACGTCTGTAAAAAAACAGTAGAGATTGCTTACAAAAAAATTACAACTTATTCCGGTAATTATGATTTCTATATGAAAGAACGTGATATCAGACTGGAGAATCTAAAGGCCGAAGCTTCTAGGCAACAAGAAATGCTGTCAAAGGAAGAAGAATTTATTGCTAAATTCAAAGCAAGAGCATCTCATGCAGCTCAAGTTCAGTCACGAATCAAGAAATTGGATAAAATCGATCGGATTGAAATTCCTGCAGAAGAAGAAACGATCTCTTTTGATTTTCCTGAGCCACCTCGTGGAAGTGATGACGTTGTCATCATTAATGAGCTTGGAAAATATTGGGAGAAAAAAGATGGATCTAAACACAACGTTTTTGAAAATCTCTCATATACAGTAAAGAGACTTTCAAAAATCGCAGTCGTAGGAGTTAACGGAGCTGGTAAGTCGACTCTCTTGAAATGTATCTGTGGGGATACAGAGCCATCCCATGGTGATGTGAGACTAGGTCCATCAATCAAAGTTGGCTATTTTAGCCAATATTCTTTAGAAGTTTTAGACCCTGAAGCTACAGTAGAAGAGCAGATGAGATCCCACCTCCCACAAGCAAGTGATGGATACGTACGAAATCTTTTGGCAGCATTTCTTTTTAGAGGGGATGATGTCAAAAAGAAAATCAGGCATCTTTCTGGTGGGGAGAAATCACGTTTAGTTCTTGCTAGTATTTTTTCTTCTGGAAATAATCTTTTAGTTCTGGATGAGCCGACCAACCATTTGGATCTCAAATCCCGCGAAATCTTGATGGATGCTTTAAAGCGATACGAGGGGACAGTCCTCTTCGTAAGCCACGATAGGCATTTCCTTCATGAGATTGCAGGACTCGTTATGGAAGTCAGTAAAGGTGGAGTTCAGCTCTACCCAGGAAATTATTCATATTATCTTGAAAGTAAAAATTAAAAGGCCTGAGGAAGTTCGAGAAAGAGTGCAGGAGCATTCTCATCGATTTTAACTAGAGGTTGAATGTCTTCAACTTTGATACGTGCAGTCTGTATGGCCTTGTCCAATTTCATTTTTCTCATTAAAGTAACAGTAAAGAGTGCGCGGTCGGGGTTTACAATTCCACCGCTAACACTGTCTTCATTCATTGCAGGCTTCTTATCAACAGATGCAATGATGATACTTTTGATGTCTCTAACACTTAATTTAACGTTATATTTTTTTGCCTTTTCAATCATTTTTGCCGCAAGGTTGGCGATGTATGGGGCAGCTTGACTTGTTCCATTAACTTGGAGAGTTCGATCTCCATTAATTTGATCCCCAGGGATGGAAGATTCAATGGCGAGCCCTGGAGCGAAGATATCGACTGTCTTGGCACCAAAATTTGAGAAATAGGCCCTTTCTTCGTGCCCTTTGGAAGCGCCAACTGCGATGACATTATCTAGTCTGGCATTACTAGGGTAGTGAGGTTTTACATCGTTGTCGTCTTTGGCATTCCCTGCAGAAAAGGTGAACACAATATGAGGATAACGGCTTAAGACTTTTTCCGTTTCTGTACAAAGAATATTGCCAAAGAATTGAGCGAGTTCATTTTGGATCTTTTCTTCAGGCTTCTTTCCGAATTGGGCTTCGTAAACTTCTTGCGCGTTATCAAGAAGTCCATCGTAACTTTTTCCAAAACTTCCATTTATAACTTGAACTTGTTTTTCTGCTAATTTGATTCCAGCTTCAAGTTTTCTCATTTGCCAGGAAGTGTATCTTCTAAAATGAGATTTTATATGATTGATAGCTTTTGAGCCAGAAAGTCCTGGCTTTGGTTCAAATTCTGGTTCGATCCACAATCCGTTTTCATTGTATCCAAGATAGACTACTGGTTTGAATTGAATATCAAATTTGGAATAGATACCCTCTGTGGAAGTCGCAATGCCTGTTACATGTGTTCCATGAATAAACCCTGTAAAGCCATCTCTGACTTTATTGAATTCTTCGTCTTTTAGTTTTTCTTGATACCACTCAAGCTCTGAAGGAGTGATGGTTCCAAGACTTTTCTTTGCTCTCAATCGATAATACTTGAAAACATCAGCAGGAAACTTTCCTCTTAGTGAATCATCAAAAAGAACATCATTATTATCAATGAGATTCCAACCGATGATATCATCGATCGCGCCATTTCTGTCGTCATCTCTCCCGTTAGGATTCTCAAATGGGTTTTCAAAGATTTTGTTTGAAAGCCATTGGTGAGTCACATCAAAGCCAGAGTCCATGATACCCACAACAGTTTTGGCCTTTAGGGCAGTTGTTGATAATGTCAGGATGAATAGAGGGATGAGAATTTTATGCATGAGATCTTTTAGAAAGTCTGGCGAGATCAGTCAAATGCAATGTCTAAATTCGTTGAAATTTCAATAGCTTAAAGATGCATTAAAAGAAAGTCCAAGGCCTCTTTGATAGAAAATACTGAAACTACGACACCATTATCATCTACTACTGGAAGATGGCGAAAACGTTTTTCATTCATGGTTCTCATCGCTGTATCAAAAGTATCATTGATGGATAAGGTAATAGGTTTAGAAGTCATCACATCTTGAGCGCATAGTTTTGAGAGCTTCTGAGTTGGGTCCGCCAGTTTGTTAATAATATCTCTTTCTGAGACTACACCTCGTAGGCCAGATCCTTCCATGACCATTACAGCACCTACATTATGTTCATGAAGCATACTGATGATTTCTTCGACAGGTGTCGCTACGGCAACTGAGAGAACGTCTTTTGAGTGCAGTTGTGAAAGCTTCAAAGAGAGAAACTCTTTCTTGCTGGTAATTGTGAATTCTAAGTCCATTTGTGCCTCAGTGAGCTAGAGTGTTTCCTTCTACCTCTAGGTTCTCATCTAAATGGGCATCTGTCAGGTGTGAATCATCGTTTAAAAGCATTTCAAGATCTGAAGGAATTCGAGTCGCTTTGTACTTTTTGCCATTTGCTGTTCTGACCCAGTAGCCATCAATGATATGGCCTTGAAACATGATTCTTATTGGCTTGATTGTGACAATTTGTTCGAGGTTGATAAGGATCGGATAATCGATACTATCGATTGTCTGATCATTCTCATTATTGAGTACTCTAAATAGTTTCAACATATAAACCTCTTCAGTCCGGAACTTACCTCATGCTGTAGGCGAGGTCCAGATCAGAATAAAAATTACAAGGATTCCAGCGATACGAAATTTCCATTGTTTACCTTACTTGGAAATTTCACACTTCTTTGGAAATTCCAGGATTTTCCAGAGGCCTGAACTTTGAAGGCATAATTACCTTCTTCAAGGATCTTGTAATATTCGCCGTTACCAAATGGGTAAGACCCAATATTTTTACCGTTATCGAGATTTTGAATCTCAACAGTTCCTCTAAGTCCTTTATCGACACTTGTAAATCCTAGGCCCTGATCCACTCTTTCAAGATATTTGATCAATGATTCACGGTTTTTGTCATAGTAGCTCTGAATTTGAGAATAATCCGGCCACTTGGTATTGGATAGTTCTACTGTTACCTGTAAATCTCCATGCCAGTGGTAGCTCCAGTCTTGCATTCCACCATCAACTTCATACCATCTGTATCCGTTTACGATACCACCTGGAAATCTATTGGAATCATGCATTCCAGGAACTTCACTAGCATATTCAGTTGAAAGATCTACTACCAATTCTTCGAGAGGGTGATGGTCACTGGTTGTATCCCATGGATAGTTAACGACTTCTGAACCACCGTGAAAATTTGCTGAAAGTGCAAACTTTCTTTGGGCCTGAAACTTCATGATGGCCTGTGTTTCTGGAGCACGTCCGTCTGTTGTATTAGTATTGTCCTGAGTGGTGAAGTCTGGAAAATCTCTGTTGAGATCTGTCCATTGAGCATTACCTCTTCGCATACTTTTTGAACCATCAGGGTTCATGGTTGGCACTATATAGATCTCACGATTGTTGACCAGATCAACAATTCGTTTGTCACCCTTTTTGTAGTTTTCAAGAATGTCTCTGATAAGAATAACCATCAACTCTCGACCAACAATTTCATTTCCATGCATGTTGGCGATGTATTTCACTTCAGGTTCAGTTTCGTCAGTGTTCACGTTATCAGAAATTTTAACAACCCAAAGATCTCGACCTTGAATTGATTTTCCCAATGATTCAAGTTTCATGATATCTGGATGAGAAGCTGCAAATTTTTTCAGTTCAACCTCAATCGCTTCAGGAGTTGGGTAGTCTTGAAACAATGTGCGGTTTTTATTGAGAGATTGTTCATCTTCAAGATTGATGCTTTCAATGCCAAGGGACTCAATCCATTTTCCAGTGCCTTTTGGTCCATAGACTTCGTAACCTTTGTCACCCATGTGATCAATGGTAATGGCCTCAAATTTATTGAAAAGCTTGATGAATTTTTTGTCAGAATCGAAGACGTAATGACCTTCGTTAGTGACAGGTCCTTTTGCAAAGGTCCCGGTTCCAAAAAGCATGGCCGCACCTAAGGCCAATGTTTTCCAAGACATGTTCTCTCCCCGCGCTTGAGATTGTGTGCGAAGACATTACTCCTTTAGCTCTCTTACAGCAACTTGAACCTCTTTATAGTGAAAAGAATACATGAAATTAAGTGTCTGTAATTATTGAGGTTTTTTTGTTCGAAGGGGCAAACAAACTTCACTAAGGCTATTATTATCTTACATCTAAGGTTAGCAGCAGTGGGTAGTGATCACTTGGCAATCTATTTCGATCATAAAGTGTTTTTGGAAGAGGGATTTGATTGCCTTCATTGTCTTTAAATCGCACTAATCCTGACTTGTCCTTGTTGATAGAGCTTCTCGTTTTTTCTTCCAACAAAATATAGTCGAGCTGAATCATTTCTCGTTGCCCCTGATTGAACTGGGCCATCGTAAACTTCTCAGCTTGAGGGAGATCTTTATGCTCAAGGACGTCTATGAAGTTCATTTTACGAAGTGATTCAAATTCCGGATCTTGTTGTTCTCCTTTGACTCTTCCGTTGAAGTCACCAGTGAGAATCATGTGAGCATCAGGGAACATGGTTTGCCTTTCTTTAACGATTTCAGCTAGAGCTTCAGCTTCAGCTTTACGGTGCCCTTGCCCTCTGAAGTCGTCACCCCGCCTGTCCCATTGACTTTTGAAATGAACGAGGAAAATGTTAAATTGGGTTGCAGTGTTTTTTTCTTTAAGTTGAAGCTCAAGAACATTTCTTGAAAACTTTTGATTCTCGTGAACTAATGGCTGGCCATTTGAAACTGCTTTCTCATTCTCAATTAGATCATTGGGATAGATGAAATTTAAAATTTTATCTTTGTGAGTGATGAGATCGAGATTGAAAGAAATTTCTTTTTTAACCAAGTATCCTATTTCAATTCCTCGGTCTGAATTACCTTCAAGAATTTGGATCTCGTACTTCGAATCCAGATACTTTTCATTGAAATGTTCAAGAGATGATCTTCCTCCGACTTCGCTAAAAGCACAGATATCCACGTCTATTTCTTTTAACATTCTCGCTATATCTTCAACTTTCTGTGAGTCTTTAAGATTAACGAGTCCTCGAGAAGGGGCGAGTGATTCACTGGTCAGAAAAAAGTTTTCAAGATTAAAGCAAAGAAGACTTAAAGACTTCAATTGCAACTCCATCCAAAAACAAAAGTCTGAAATTCTTTAGTAGAACTATTCCAAACAGCTTTACAGTAGTGGCCCATATAAAGATTTTCCATTTGGATATTTGTTTTGAAAACAGCGTCCAGCCCTGGTGGACAAGAAACTTCAGTGGGGTAGGACTGAGGTGTCGCAATAGGAGTTACAGATATCTTTCCATTGGTCGCTATACGAAGGCCGTAATATTTTCCTTCTTCTTCTCGTGTGAAATAGATACCTGTGTTGTCTACCATGATTGGAAACTCTGAACGTGGGTGAAAAAAAGATTCAAGTTTTCCAGCTTTGTTCAGAGTCCAAGTTTTAGTGAGCATGAGTTTGTGGTCAGGGAGATCCATGGAGTTGAATTGATCAAAGTTCTTGATCATGGCCTCACCCATTGCAATTCGTTTTTCTGGCTCTTTTGTCTGATGATTAGGGCAATGACTGTCCCATATAACCAAAGAATGTTTCGGATCTTGATCTTCCTTTTTTAGAGAGTGAATCCAAAAACCAATTGGTATCCCGTATACATCTTTAAATTTATCGAGTCCTTTAGCCGCTTTGGTCTTGTCATCAGGAGTGGCCTTTAAGACATCAATCCATTTCTTCCTGAGGATTCCAGTTGATTTACTACAAGTAGAGTTTGAAGGGCAGCCTTCATAGATATGCCCCAACATATAGGGCTTGAAGTCTTCTTGTCTGATGGTCGGAAATTGCCTCTGAGGTTCAATTTGAGAGTTCTGATTTTTCGATTCTTCTGAGAAAACCGATAAGGAGGTAAAAATGATCATGTATAAGATAAGTGATTTCTTCACTCTAATATTCTAGACACTGTCTGCGTGGGGGTCAAAGAGAATTTAAGAATTGGAGTGTCTATATCTTGTGCATAATTTGCAAAAAGTCCCAGTGTGGGTACAATATATAGTACAGACACACAGGAGAGAATCATGAAGATTAAACGATTATTCACACACAAAGGGAAGGATCCCTATCAAGACATTGAGTTTGAAAAACGGACCAGTGAGGTCAGGAATCTGAACGGCACTGTTTCAAACTCGATTGAAGTCACTATTCCCAAGCATTTTTCATCTGTTGCTGGAGATATTCTGGCACAGAAGTACATGCGTAAGGCAGGGGTCCCTCTGAAAAACTCGGAAGGGAAATTACTTAAAAATGAAAAGGGTGAAATTCAAACTGGCGGAGAAACTGATGCCAGGCAAGTCTTTGATCGAATGGCCAGCTGTTGGAGGTTTTGGGGTGAAAAATATGGCTATTTTGATAAGAAGGAAGACGCCAAGGCCTTTGAAGATGAACTCAGATTCATGTTGGCCAATCAATATTCAGCACCAAATTCGCCTCAATGGTTTAATACCGGACTTCACCACGCCTATGGAATTGATGGTCCTGCACAAGGACATTATTTTGTTGAACCCGAAACAGGTAAAGTAAAAAAGTCTGGATCATCCTATGAAAGACCACAGCCCCATGCTTGTTTCATTCAAAGTATCAGCGATGATCTAGTGAATGAAGGTGGGATCATGGACCTCTGGTCGAGAGAGGCGAGACTATTCAAGTATGGTTCTGGAACAGGGACAAATTTTTCAAATCTCAGAGGATCAGGTGAAAACCTTTCAGGAGGAGGAAAAAGTTCCGGATTGATGTCTTTTTTGAAAATTGGCGACAAGGCCGCTGGTGCGATCAAGTCAGGAGGGACAACTCGAAGGGCCGCGAAAATGGTGACTTTGGATTTAGATCACCCTGAGATAATGGACTTCATCGAGTGGAAAGCAAAAGAAGAAAGAAAAGTTGCTTCATTAGTTGCAGGATCACGCCTTTGTAAAAATCATTTGGAAAATATTTTCTCTTCTTTGAAAGGAAAGTCGAAAGAAGAAGATTTCGATCCAAAAACAAATCATGAACTGAAAGTAAAACTTAAAGATGCCAGAAGGGCCGGAGTACCTGATAGCTATATCAGTCGTGCCGTCGAACTTGCTAAACAAGGTTTACAGGATTTTATCTTTGAAGAGTATGATACAGACTGGAATAGTGAAGCTTATGAAACTGTAAGTGGACAGAATTCAAATAATTCTGTGCGTATCCCAAATTCATTTTTTGAAAAGCTTGATAGTGGAGAGAATTGGGAGTTGACCAATAGGATTGACGGAAAAGTGATGCGCTCTCTTCCTGCTGCTGAAGTATGGAAAAAAATAGAACTTGCTGCATGGAATAGCGCCGATCCCGGACTTCAATTTGATACAACTATTAACGAGTGGCATACATGTCCCGAGGATGGACCGATCAGAGCATCCAACCCTTGTTCTGAGTATATGTTTTTAGATGATACAGCTTGTAATCTAGCAAGTTTGAATCTTATCAAATTCTGGGATCAAACAAACAAAACATTTAAAATAGAAGACTTCATCCATGCTTGTGAACTTTGGACCATTGTTTTGGAAATTTCTGTTTTAATGGCCCAGTTTCCTTCCAAAGAAATCGCCAAAAGAAGTTACCGATACCGAACCTTAGGGTTGGGATTTGCCAATATCGGAGCATTATTAATGGTGATGGGACATCCTTATGATTCAAAAGAAGGGAGAGCGTGGACGTCAGCGATATCTTCAATCATGGCAGCTACGACCTGGAAGACATCAGCTAAAATGGCCAAGGAATTGGGTGCTTTTGAGGCCTTTGAAAAGAATAAAAAGCCTATGCTCAAAGTCATTGCTAACCACGCCCAAGCAGCGGGTATAGGGGATGGATACAAAGGGCTGAGTATTATTCCTCCAACGATCAACTGGTCACTTGTGAAACAGCATGAAATGGTTGAGACATCAAAAACACTTTGGACCGAAGCCTTAAAGTTAGGTAAGAAGTATGGTTTTCGAAATGCACAAACAACAGTCGTCGCTCCTACTGGAACGATTGGACTTTATATGGACTGCGATACAACCGGTATCGAGCCTGATTTTGCTCTCGTAAAATATAAAAAGCTCGCTGGAGGTGGTTATTTTAAAATCATCAATAGATCAGTACCATTGGCGTTAGAGAACTTAGGATACGGAGCTTTAGAAAGAGATGCGATCATCAATTATGCTCTCGGTAGTGGCTCATTGAAAAATTGCCCTCATATCAATCCAGTTTCTTTGAAGAAAGCTGGACTTACGGAAATTGAAATTGAAAAAGTCGAATCACATTTAGAATCGGCCTTCGATATCAACTATGCCTTTTCGCCTTCCATTGTGGGCGAAAAATTTCTCATGGAGAATCTCGATATTCCAGAGGAAGACTTGGCTCATCCAGGATTCAATCTCTTGCTTGCTTTGGGATTTACTGATGAACAAATTCGAGAAGCAAATTTACATGTAAGTGGAACAATGACAATTGAAGGTGCTCCTCATTTAAAGAATGAGCATTATGCAGTTTTTGATTGTGCCAACAGGTGTGGATTTATTGGTAAAAGAAGTATTTCCTGGGAAGGACATGTTCGAATGATGGCCGCAGTACAACCTTTTATTAGTGGAGCAATCAGTAAAACAGTCAATCTTCCATTTGATGCCACAATTGAAGATGTAGGACAAGCTTACAGATTATCATGGGAACTTGGTCTTAAGGCGAATGCCATTTATCGAGATGGAAGTAAACTTTCACAACCTCTTTCTTCTGCCATGTTCAATGAGATTGAAGAAGTTTACGAGGAAGAAGAGACCTCCAATAAAATCAGTGCGACCAGTGAAAAGATTGCTGAAAAAGTGATCTATAGGGAAAGAGGAAACAAAAAGAATCTTCCGAACAGAAGAGGAGGATACACTCAAAAAGCCGTCATTGGAGGCCATAAGGTTTTCCTGAGAACTGGTGAGTACAATGATGGAACGTTGGGGGAAATCTTTGTTGATATGCACAAGGAAGGAGCTGCTTTTCGTTCGTTGATGAATTGTTTCAGTATCGCTATTTCCTTGGGGCTTCAATATGGAGTACCTTTGGATGAGTTTGTCGAGGCATTTACCTTTACACGCTTTGAACCTAATGGCGTTGTTCAAGGACATGACAATATTAAGATGTCCACATCAGTTGTCGATTATATTTTCAGAGATCTCGCTATGAAGTATTTAGAAAGATATGACCTGGTACATGTCAAACCTGAAGATCTTAATACAACAAGTGTGCAAGGAGAGGTGAAAGAAGAAGAACCTCTATTGGCAATGATGGAAGAAAGTCATCACCCAGATGGTCAAGTTTCAAAAGTTGAAAAAGTCTACTCAAAGCAGGCGAATGCCAATATGGAAAGTGAACTTCGAAAAAGACAAATGGCAAGAATCAAAGGCTATGAAGGGGATGCATGTTCAAATTGCGGAGCTTTGACTTTGGTGAGAAATGGAGCCTGTCTAAAATGCGATTCCTGTGGAGAAACTACAGGCTGTTCATAATTTACTGATCTGGCCGGAACCCGGCAAAAGCTTTACACACACAACTAAACCAAGAAAGAGGGTCACTGCAATAGTGGCCCCGCTTGGTAACTCGAAACTATTCCCTAATACTAGTCCCAATATAGAAAATGCCAAGGAGAAAACGGTAGAGATGAGAACCATTGATTTAAGACTTCTAGCGGTTTTGAGGGCGAGAACACCCGGAATCAATAATAGAGTATTGACGACAACAGTCCCCATCAATTTGATTGAGGCAGATACAGTTACTCCCAGAAGAATATAAAAAAGATAATGATAAAACTTGATGTTTACTCCTTGAATGAGAGCAGCTTCTTCGTCCTGGATTAGGAAAATCCATTTGTGTCTTGGAATCCACAATGTAAAAAAAACTGTCACAAGAAGAATGAACAGTATCAAAAGATCTGTTCTTGTAATCAGGAGAACATTTCCAAATAGTAATGAAGAGAGGTCAACATTCTGTTTGCTGAAAAGTTTCAAGACGATGATTCCAAGTGCCATCGATACCGTTAGGAAAATTCCAATTAAAGAATCTGTGGGAATTTTTTGTCTAAAAGTAAAAGTTGCAAGGGTAGAGACCAATAAAGTGATCAAAAGAGTATTCAAAGTAAAAAGAGGAAGAGCTTGATCAAGTGTAAATATACTTAAACTAAGTGAGATACTAAGTAGAGAGGAATGCGAAAGAGCACTTCCCATAAAGGCCAATCTCTTTGAAACAATCAAAGGGGAAAGTAGCCCACATATTAAACTGATGAGGATGACACCTATCAATGAGTTGAAAAGGAAATCAAACTCAATAAAGTCAGTGATAAAGCTCACAAGCGCCTCTCAGTCGTGATCATGGTCATCTCCATGGACGGTGCATTTGTGATGTTCGGGCAGTTTCCCATCGGTCTGATTTTCGTGAATAAGCGTATGCTCGAACTCGCAATGATAAACAGAATTCATGATGTCTTTATTGAACATTTCTTTTTTGTCGTGCCAGTGGTGAGTCCTATTTAAACACAATATCTGATCACAATGCTTAATCACTTGGTTGATATTGTGATCGACAAGTATGACTGAGCAATTGAAGTCTTTAATGACTTGTTCGATCAGATCAAGTAGCTGATCTTGTCCAGTTGAGTCGAGACCTTTTGTGGGCTCATCCAGTAAAAGAAGTTCAGGTTTTCTGATAACAGCTTTTGCCAGCTGAACTCTTTGAAGTTGTCCTCCAGAGAGCTCTCGAATAAGCTTCTTTTGAATTGATGTTAATCCCATTTGAGCGAGGACATTATTGAGATCTTTTTTGGATACTTTGCTTGGTAGGCATCCAAAAGCAATCATGTCACGAACTGTAATTGGAAGGGCCGAATTGACATTATCTTTTTGGGGAACGTAAGCCATTCTTGCACTTTCGTTCAATCCACCGCTGATGCGTTGACCTTTCCAGTAGATTTCACCTTGTGCTCCTTCAAGTAGTCCGGCAAGTATTTTGAGGAGAGTGGACTTTCCTCCTCCGTTTGGACCGATGATACCCAGGCTTTTCTGACTGGAGAGTTCAAAACTGATTTTTGAAAGAATAGGTTCTTCAGGAAGATAGCTGTAGGATAATTGTTCTACTTTCAAGAGAGGATTCATTCAGCCCCCAGAAAGCTCAATATTCTTTTGAGAACCTGATCTGGAGCTTCTCCATTCAAACCGATGGTGTTGATCTCTAGTAGGGAATGCTCTTTTTTAATCATATTCTTGATTGCCTGTGGATGATGAAACTGAGTTTCAATGATCCACAATAGGGAAGCTTGTTGTTTGATCTTACGGGTCAAGTCCTTCAATGTCTTTGGGCTCACATCATGGTGTTCATCATGAGTATTGATAATGAAATACTCATGTCCTAAATCTTCCACTAGAGGAAGAAGGCTTTCATGTGTCAAAACTACAAATTTCTTTGTCTTTGTCTTTTTCAATACATCTTTGCAAAATCCTTGATTTGGATCTTTGAGTTTTAAATCAAAGGCCATCAAGTGGGCCCTAAGTTGTTTTTCGGCTTCACATAGAGAATTGGGATGTAGCCAAAAATGAGAGTATTTGGTCTTGAATTTCAAACGATATGATTTTGCACTTTTGTTCTCGTAGCCCTTGAACCACGGTTCTATTTCCAAGGGGGCAAACAAGACGCCGTCACTTTTTTTGAGATCTTTATAAACGGCAACAGAGGGGGAGGAATGGTGTGGATTTAATCCCTCTAGTCCTTTGATGAGTTTGAACTCAGTCTTATCCATAGTAAGAAATTTGGCCAAATTGCAGACCTGAACATGGGTACATTGAAAGAGTTCTTGGGCCTTAATGTCTCTTGAAAACAGTAAAATTAGGCCTGTCAGCATGAATATCTTCATACACTCTGTGTACCGACGTCCTGTGCGTCATGTCAATAAAATGAAGTGGTTACTGGCAATAAATGTGATGTGACCAGCGGAAACCTTCATTGAATCTGAAGGCCCCTGTATCGTTATCACCATCAAAGTCCAAATTTGTATCGATTAATCCTCGATATTTGGTTTGCTCCTCATCAACTTGAGTTTGATGGTAATATCTTTCGTTATTGGGTTCTGCATAGAAGAACCCATCTGTGGCACCTGCTCTGACATTTCCAGAAGAACAGAAAAGCGCCCCAAGATTTACAAGTTTTTGCTCAACATCGTCGTTGAGTTTAGGTTCACCAGTTTCTGGAACAAAGTCTGTATCTTTCAATCTGGTGTTTTCTTCAATGTAATCACTCATACCTTCACCAGAAACAAACTTATTGAAGAAGAGGTTCAAATTGGTTCCAGGAGGAAGTTTACAAGTTAGGACTCCGTTTATGTCGCTCGCAAATCCACTACAACAATTCCCTGCAGAGTCAGTTTCCAAATTTGTTTCACGACAACACTGAAATTCATTTTCTGACCAAATGTCAGCCAGTTTGACCTTGTCTTTAAGTACAGCTCTTTGATTAATTGGTGGACATCCGGTATCTCCACAAGTTGGTAAAGTTCTATTTGGAGTATACATAGCATCTGGGAAGAGTCCATTGGTTGAACTTCCAGTATAGTCAAAGGCATTGGCATCATTTTGCCATTGAGTTCTAGTTTCTAGTCCAGATTCAAAGATTCCAGGAATGACTTCTGTGTAGTCACTATTACAATAAATTGGTTCATAAGCGATTTGTGGAATACCAAGAAGCTCTAGTCGCGCAAGCTTGGATGTATAATACAATGAGTTTCCAGGGTTTGTTACCAAAGGTACTTTGGTTTGATCTGGAATAGCGGATAGAGCTTGCCATGTCCCACCTGCTCCTGCACAACCTGCTCTGTCTTGATCAAGAATGGTGTAGTTTGGAGCACCACTATGACAAACTTCAAAGTTAGGTGAGTTGATTGGGTTGAATACAATTCTTACCCCACCATACTGCCAATCAGACAAAATAGGTGCAGGGAGAACTTGTCTACCACCATAGTGGAAGACGTCGTAGTTGCCTTCATTCTTGATACAGAATGCAGCTTCTTCAACTGTATTTCCTGTTCCAGCTCCAGTATTAGGTTGGTTTGGTCTAGGAAAACTACGCGTCTCGTTTCTGATATTGACTGAAGCTCTGATATTGATATTACAAGTCCCATCTGCCACCCAACTTCCGCCATTATTTAGACATCCACGCTTGGTATGACTTCCAGAGGCGTTAACCGTACAATTCCCTCCGAGCTCAATGACACAATCTCCACTAGTCTCGTCATCACAGCTCAATCCTTTAGCCGTAGAAGCTTCTTCAATAGCAACCCCATCTTTGAAATAGACTATGTCTACACGAGTGATATTGTCTTTTTGAATATAACTTGGAAGGAAGAAACTTGCTCCATAGTTAAATGTTTGTGATGCCATAAAGTTCCATAGGCCATCGTTATAGGCCGAAGGCGTATTGAAAGGAACCGGTTGGTAAATGGCGTGGTGATTCTTTCTCTGTTCAAGTGTCCCGCCATTCGGATCGTTTGATGGAAAGGTCTCAAGAACGCCAGCAGCACCGTATGGGCTAGTTGTCACAACACTTCCTGGTCTTCTCAAAAGGTATTCAGCTTCTTCATATGTTTCATATGGAGCAGAAGCCGTACCAAATAGAATATTGATTTCTTTTCTGTCTAATGGGTATTGAACGCAACCAAATTCACCAGGAGAAAGACAGAGTTTATCAACATCCTTCTGGTAATTGTTTGCGTTGATTCCCATTGGTCTCTCAAAAGGAAGAGGTGATCTATAATTCAGACAGTTCAGACTGGTGTAATCAAAATTGAGTCTTTGTCTGTTGGTCCAGTCATTTGTTCCGTCTGCAAACTTTCTGACCCATCCATTTCCACAACATGAGTTTCTACCAGTATCATTTATAGTCTTCCATTGAAATGGCTTCGGTGCTTTTGGAGTGGCCGGGATTCCAGAAGTATCCAATTCTATAATTGGAGCTTGATGGAGAGGTGCTGCATTTAATGCAATGGCATTGTCTGTAATCGAGAATGAACTATATCTTGAATATCTTCCTACTGAAGAAGGTAAAGCTTGAGCAGGCGTGGACATAACTCTTAATCTTTCGTTTCCTCCAAAAATACTTTCTACAAGCTTGGCGTCGGTAGATTGAATTATTGTTCCATCTGCCCTTGAATACTGAGTATACATAGAGAGGTCCGAACCAATCTCTCTACAGCATCTATTCAAAGTCATATCGTAGTTACCAAAGGCCTCTGTGTTCAACTGAGGTTTATATGCACTTTGTGAGCAAATTAGGCCTTCTTGCCAGTATTCTTTTTCTGCTGCTGTATTACCAAATTTTTCTGGTCCAAGGAATTGGGCTTGATCAGCATGAAGTCTGTTAGGTCCACAATCCAAATCTGTATGACAAACGTTACCGGCCTTTCTTAAACAGGCATTACGAACAATTTTAGGAAAGAGAAGATTGGCCAGTCCACTGAGATCTTCTGCCTCGATTTCTTTAAAGGTGGAGACAAGCTCTCCAGACTCTATAAGTTGAGATTCTGCGCCACACATATTTTGCTGACTTGATAGAGTTCTATAAACAGTAATCTCAGAGTTGTTTGTCCCAATAATCCCAGTATTCGTCGCTGAGAATTGCTCTTCATGATAGATATAATCACCAAACGTATCTGAGTCAGGATTCATATCAAATACCGGACAACTGATAGTTCTGAATTCTCCCGTTGTATCAGAGTTACAACTTGAGATTTGAGAAATATAATCAGTTCTTCCGCCCGGGTCTCGGCTTGAATGCTGAGTATTGATTTTGGTCGTTGTTGTAATATTTGATAGAGCTTTTCCAGGTCTACAAAGTCCCATAGTTCCACCAGAAGTTGTAAATGTCGCAGCGTTGGCGATAATGGCATCTCTGGTGTTGGATGAAAGTGATGAGTTTGAAGACAGATAGCTAAGAGGACGTCCTAGCACATCAGCGTCTTGTCCATAGAGGATGACTTCAACCAAGTTCGGAGTTCTGACAACTTCCTTGTTAAAATCTGTGTTTTCCAATGTTGAACAGTAAAAATTTGGAGCACATCTGATTTGTTTTTGTTTGGATTTTGTCTCACCACTCCAATCAGTCATACAAGGAGCACCTGCACCTCTATAGATACATCTTTTGGTATTGGATCCAATTTTGAGTCCATTGAGGATTTGAGTCCACATCTGACTTGGTCTCTGAGTATCAGCAATCTCATTTCCATCGATATCAAACTTCGGCCAGTTTGATCTGTAATCGAGGATATCCCCACAGACATATTCCCAGCCAAGTGATGTAACACAGTCCGAATCAGTGCTACATTGGTGAAAATTTCTACAAGTTGCGCCGTGGTTTTGTTCTGGATGATCCATTGGGAGTTCGGGATCATAATCATAGTCAGCAACTGTGTTGGTTCCCATATCTTGTACAATAGAAACAGTAAGATCTGTTGGCTCGGCCAAATCGGCAAATGGAGCGTTGATCGCCAAAAAGAGTTTGTTACTGGTTGCAGTTACGCGACGGCCATCTCCAACAGCAAACCAGGTTACACCATCAAATGATCCAATCAAGGCTCCTTGGTTGAAACCGAACCAATCTCTTTGGTAACCATTGACCCACATCGAGGCTTGAGTCTCAAGTCTGTTAGTTCTTTGGTCTTTCAATACTGTATTAGGTGAATGTGACCAAGGAAGCATTGTTGGAGGTACCCAACAGGCACGTCCAAAAGCAGTATCTTCATAATTCCCAAGACTCAAGTTGTTAGAGTAACTTGATCTATCCGTGATAAAGCCAATAGGAGCCAATCCATTTCCTTTTTGTGAAGGGGGGAAAGGTTTAAAGGCCTCAAACCACTGATCTGTCGCACATGTTGGGCATGGAGTATAGAATCCGTTTGTCGTCGAAATGATATATGTCTGATCAAATTCAACACCAATCATTTTAGCAGGAAGGGCCCTGTTCAACTCCAGTGTCATTTGTCCAAAAATAGCATTAACAGAAAAGGTCGTTGGAATTGGTCCAGTTTTTCCACTTTCGTCAGTATAGCTGAAAGCTTCACCTTCTTGAGAAATATCGGTTCTTCCTTTTAAGTCTTTCAAGTCGTCATGGCTTGTACCATCCTGATCATAGAATCTATGCGGAGCAGATCTTGAAGGAACAGACAAAGAAAGATTCTGAAAAGGAGTAGGTTCTGCATTGGCATTTGGAACGAGACATATAATGTCCGTAATTTTTCCACTGGCATCTTTAACAGCTTTCAATCCAAAGTCTGGACATTGTGGTGCATCCGGATCAGTAGGGAATGGATCGGCTTCACATCCACATCTGTCCCATACATTTGAGCGAATTGAATTGTGAGCCAGCTGCGTTCCGTTTGCATTCTCTTCATTTGTGTAAGTGGCAGTCCAAGTCTCTGAATTGGATTCACAGTCAAATTTATTGCTGAAAATTTCATTAGAACATTTTCCAATGACACAATTGAATTTCCAGACACCACCATTCGACTCACAGTAGGCTTTGTTGAGAGAAGTATCATTATTTGGATCTGCTCCTCCTGCAAGTGGACTTGCAGCTCCAATATTTTGAATTCGACTTGGAAGTCCTGTGAGGATGTAATTGACCTGCAAAAAGTTACCCAGATTTACATAGGTATTTAAAGTATTAATGATGTCGTTAGCAGTAGTAACTCCATCTTGAATTTTAATTTGAAGTCTGAAGACTGAGTTTTCCGTAACGACTTCCGCTCCGGCAGTACCTCCACCTACATATTCGATGTTATAACCATTCCCACTAAGGCCATCAACTTTGTAATAGAATTTGATGTCTTGGAAATAGGATTCTGCTTTCTTTGGAGTGATATCACACGTACCAACGGCAAAGTCTGGATTGTCTTTTTTTCCTTCTTCCAAACATAGATACTCATTCAGTTCTCTTTGAAAAACGGCATCCGCTTCCTCATTTGGATTTGTTGTCGGAGTTGGAGTAGGTGTCGGCCTTGGCATGTTCGTACATACATAAAAGATCGTTGGATAGTTGATGAAGTTTAAAGGATTAACTGAAACATCAGACATGGCCTGAGAGTACAATGGGTCCAATGTCGCATTGGTTCTCAATGAGCCATCGTTTACACATTGTCCGTCAAGACAACAGTCGAAGCCTTTTGCCTGACAACTTGAAATTGAACACTGATCACCTGTGTCGTTGTAGGCGTTTGCTGTGTCTATTTTCAGTCCTACACTATCGAGACTGAATTTTGAAGTGTCGACAATATTCGGAGAAAGAAAGCCTCCGCTACTTTCATAAAGTTGAATTGAAAGTGAAGAGAATTTTGAATTACAATTAGGACAAAACTCAAGCGGGGAGTAATGGACTTGTCCAGGGTAAGAGGTAGTCTGTCCTGCTTCGTTATAAAAGAATTTCAGGCCTTGGCAAGCATTCGTGTTGTCATCTTTCTTTGGTATATCTATTCTGAAAAGTCTCTCTTTGCTTTTTGCAGAGAAATTGTAAAAGTCTATTGGCACTGCTCGTGCTCTTAACTGAACTTTTGTTGAATTCACTTCATAGTTGGCAACGATACAAAACGATTTGTCGTATTGATAGATATTTTTGTTTTGAAAGCTGTCATAGTAAGCCACTGAATCAAGAAATTGATGAACCAAGCTTCCGCGAAGATAGACAACGGTTTGTGTATCAGCTTTGAGAGTAATTGTTCCTGGGATAGTAGTGGATCCGCTGTACCAATACATTGAGCCACCGAAGTCTGAAGGTGGAGCCGCTGGAGGAGGAGATGCTCCATCAGTGGACGTATTGCTGGAAGTATTCTTTCGATTACTCTTTGGCGTCGTCGGCATACATGCCGATAACACGAATAAGAATGTCATAATCAAAACAAAACTTTTACTCATCTGAGATTTTCTTCCTTTGAGCCTCCAGAGATCACTACCGTTACCTATTCGGTCATTTGCGGGAGTTTTTTAAATCTGTTGGCAATCTATCTCCTTATATTTTAAGGGAATAGGAGAGTAGAAAGGGCGGAAATTGGACTCGATTTTATGTCCGGTAAGTCACCAAAATCGTTGAAGAAAAATCTCTGAAAATTGATTAAATTCTGGGCAGTGAAATTGGCTGGAATTTAGACGAAATATTTGCCCAATACATTGGGCAATAAAGCTTATACTGGACCAATTTTCTACATGTTATAGTACATGTAGTTATAGTTGCTGTAATTGATCATATAAGGTGAAACAGGGAACGAACCACCAAAATATCCGTATGGGTAATAGCCACCCCATCCTCCAACTTGACCGTAGCCTGACCAGTATTGAGGATTGTCCATCATGTAGTTATAGATTTTTTGATTGTATCCCAAAGCTTCGTTGTAATTCATTTGAGCTTTGTTGGTTTCATACTGTGCCCAAAATGGCATGGCATGATTGACGATTCCATATCCAACTGCTCCGGCCCACATGCTTCCAGCGCTTTTCTTTTTTTCCATAACCATCTTTCCAGCTGAGTTATAGTAAATATGATAATCGCGGTGAAGCTGTCTGATGTTCTCTGAATGAGTTGGAACTTCTGCCATTCTTGCAGCAGTTTCAACTTTTTTACAGATCTCTCCATGGAGCTCTTTAAATTTATCATCTTCACAAACTTTTTTCATTAATCGTGTGTCTTTACGAAGTTCAGTTCGCCAAGTCGAAAGTTTTCTTTTCTCATCGAAATCGACCATGCTGATGATTCTTCCTGTGTGGCTCACGAGAACTTCGAGTTCATTATTCTTAAGATGACCCTTTTCATAATCGATAGAGCATTTGTTATAGTTGAATGCTCCGCCATGATCACGTTTTTCACTGCTACATTTATCTTTGTAGTTGGTAATTGCAAGTAGTGAAACGAGATCTTTAGCTTTGTAATCAGGGTTTTCTTTGATTTGTTTAATGGCTTCTTTCTTGGCCGTCACAACATTTTCCAATTGTTTGACTCTCTCATTGAAATTAGTTGATCCATCACCTGTAATCGCAGTCATACAGTCTTTGATGAAATCCTTTTCCATCTTAAAATTATGACCACCTTTATCTAACTCATGACGTACACCATGATTCAAATGGCTTTGGTTTTCATTTTTCTTGTAACTGATTTTGAAGTTTTCAGGAGAACCAAAAACTTTTTTGAAAGTCTTATCAAAATCTCCATCGATATCGGAGTTTGGAAGACAGCCAACACCTTTCAGTGCTTTCAAGAATTTTTTAGGACGTTCTTTATCTTGAATTTCTTGTCTCAGCTCATTCTTGTTTTTGTCCTGATGACTACTGGCCATTTCTCTTCTTAGGTCCAAAGTATCCATCTGTGATAAGAAGGCATGAAAAGTGTTTTTCATACTATCATTAATCTTATCGATTTGTTTGTCGCCCTT
>SBGE01000279.1 GCA_006226755.1 Deltaproteobacteria bacterium
ACCTATATATAGGTATTTATGACTTCATCCCTCGAAAATATTCTCAGCCATTCGAAAAACTTTCTTCGAGATGAACAAGAAGAAAGAGAGCAATATTTAAAAATTGTCGTCTACTTTGTATTCTTTGTGACAGGTTCACTTACTCTTTCCCATATCGCTCAAAAAATTCATATCACACCTTACATTATCGGTAGTTATTTTCTCATCACCTCTATCGCGTTAATCGAAAAATATCGCAAGAAATTTCACACCTTTTGGAGCTGGTACATTATTTTAGGAGCCATTCTGGTCAATAATCTAGCTCTCTATTTTGCAGGTGGTATTAATGCTCCTGGTTTGGTGTGGATGATCATCATAGCGGCCATCTGTGATTTGCTTTTCGTAGGAAAAAGAAAGTATATTCCACTGGCATTTATTCTAGCTTCAATTGTATATTTCAGAATTGCAGTTTTAAATGGATCACTTCCCCCGTCATTAATGAATGAGGTCCAAGTTGCGAATATAAGAATGATCTCGAGCATTCTTGCCTGTTTCTACATGTTTTTCTTCATGAATCTAGTGCGAAAAAATCTCAATAAGAAAAGACTCGAGGTCACAACACTTAATTGGAAAAATATCGCCTACTCAGCCATATTTGACTCCTCAGATGATATGATCGGCATGTCTGACAGTGATGGGAATATTATTTTCCACAATCGCGCCTTTATATCAGTTTCAGGTATCGATCCAAGTAAAGAAAAATCTCATGTCAAAGATTTCCATCCAGAATGGGCTCTTGAAATTGTGACAAAAGAAGGTCTTCCAACAGCAAGAGAAAAAGGGACATGGACAGGAGAAACGGCCATAATAACAAAAGATGGTCGAGAAATCCCAACACTACAAACGATCATTTACACCGAAGAAACTGATGAGCCTGTTTCGGCTACCATTATCAAAGACATCTCAATTCTCAAAGAAAGAGAACAAAAGCTAAAAAAAGAGAATCAAGCTAGATTAGTGGCGGAAAAAGAAGCAGATAAGGCCAGTAAAGAAAAATCTCTTTTCCTGGCCAATATGAGTCATGAGATCAGGACTCCTCTTCATTCAATTATTGGCATGAGTGAAATTCTATTCGACCACAATACCAACCCAGAAAACGAGCGAAGTCTTCAAACTCTTAAGAAGGCCAGTAACCACTTACTAGGAATTGTTAATGACATTCTCGATATCTCAAAAATACAAGCTGGTCAGCTCGAACTCGAAGAGCGTTTTTTAAATCCTATAAAGGAAACAGAAGATTTAGTAGATATCTTTACTTATCCAGCCAATGAGAAAGGGCTTAAACTTCTTTTTGAAAACAAACTTAAGACGAAAAATTTGTTCAAAGGTGACAAGACTCGCATCAGACAAATTATCAGTAATCTAATCAGCAACGCCATCAAGTTTACTTCCTCTGGGCATGTCATTATTGATTTGGATTCCACAGATAACGAAGTCATCTGGAAAGTTAAAGATACGGGAATAGGGATAGCAAAAAAGAACCTTGACTCAATTTTTTCCCAGTTTAAACAAGAAAGTGCTGCTACCAACAGACGATTTGGAGGAACGGGACTTGGACTGAGTATCAGTAAGACTCTGGCTGAAATGATGGGAGGGTCGCTCTCCGTCAGCAGTGTATATCGCCAAGGAACAACTTTTGAACTTCGAGTTCCTGTCCTTTGGAAATCATTTCAAGAAATTACGATGGAAAAAGCCGATCTTCAGGAAAAGCCACTCGATATCAATAAAGGACCATATGAAATCCTTTGTGTTGATGACTCGGAAGATAATACTTTTATTGTAGAGAAATTTCTTGAGAATACTGAATTTAAAGTTACAAGCGTCTATTCTGGTTCAGAAGCAATCTCTCTTGTTGAAACCAAACCCTATTCCTTAATTCTAATGGACTCGCAAATGCCGGAACTCGATGGCAATGAATCAACCAGAAGAATTAGAAAAATCGAAGAAGAAAAACAAATGAAGAGAACTCCGATTATTGCCTTTTCAGCTTCTGCCACACCAGATGAAATTCAAAGTGCAATAGATGCAGGCAGTGATGAATATCTGACGAAACCTGTTACTAAAGATAAGCTACTTACAACATTGCGAGAAGTACTCTCCAAAAAATAAAAAGGCTCTCTTTGAAAAAAGAGAGCCCCAAATTAGGGATACATGTGACGTTTTTATTTGATCTCTTGAATGATCACGTTACATACTTCGTTTGAATTACTCCACCAACCAGAAGTGTGCTTGCGAACAAGCTCTGAGCCATTGAAGATAGTTATATCATCAACGCTTTTTCTGACTTGGTTATTATAGAAATCAGTACACTGAACCAAGATATCCTTCAAAGAATGACCTTTGAACATATACGTTTGCTCCTCAATAGAACCAATTGCGGTATAGCCAAAACCTGATTTAGCAGGAAGTCCAAGCTCAGTCGCTTTAGCGGCAATGACTGTACAAACTTCACCAGCAGATTTCCACCAACCAGAAGTATGAAGAGTTACTTTTTCAGAGAAATTTACAGAGACTGTAGCATCGTCTACTGAGCCAATCTGTCCTTCAAATTGTCCAATACATTGCGCAGCCAGATCCATTGAATCTGAAGCATCAAAAACAAATGATGTATTTTCAATACTACCTGAAACTGTCGTCAGTCTCGGTCTTGGTGGACGTGGAGGTCTTGGCCCAGGTCCTGGTCCGGGCCCCATTCGAAGAGCGTCAAGCGCTTCATCCAGCTTTCCGTTCAGTCTTAGAAGTTGATGTCGGTTCATCGTCTGGGAACTGGCTTCAAGTTTTTGAATAATCCCATTGAGCTGTTGGAATTTTCGTTGAGTTTGGAATTCAATGTCTTGTGCCGAAACACTGAATGTTGCCAAGGCGATGGCCGATAATGCGATAGTTTTTTTCCACATGCTCTTCATTTCTCTCCCCTTATGTAAATGATGCATTGTATATTTCAGATGCTCCAAGCATTTGAAGTTTACTTAAAGATCAAAAAGTCCCTTTTGAAATCTAGAATTGAAGACATTAGAGCAAAGCTTATGCCAAATATTTAGATGTGATTTAAAGAGGTTGGGATGGAACAAAGAGAACCAGGCCCAAAATGGCCACCTGGTTCGGGGTCATTATGAGGAACAAGAAAGTGTTGAGCAGCCTGGCTTATTCTTGGCCCAATCTGGTCGTTTGACGAAATATTCTCTAGTTTCACTGATCCACTCATAAGGATGCCTGATTGCTTTTTCGAGTTTTCGAAGAGGTGCTTCATCTCCTTGAATCAGTGCTTCAATGGATTCTTGAACAATATAATTGCGAGGAATGAAGACAGGGTTGGTTTCTCTCAATAGTTTAATGGCCCCATCTACTGTCTGACCTTGTGACTCCAGCTCCTTCAACCAATGATGAATCCAAGAGGTAATTTTCTTTTTCTCAACCTCACCTAATTCATTATAGAAGCATTCACTCCATTCAATTTTTTCCTCTTGAAGTACTTTGACGAGTTTTCGAAAAACCAGTGTCATATCACCTTGAAGTTGAAAAAGAAGTCCATACAGACCATCGGAGAGATCTTTATTGAAAGATTTAAGTCCCAATTTCTTTCTCTCCATTTCTTTAAAATAAAAATCAAAATAACTAGGATATTTTTCTAGAATAGGTTCAAGATCCTTTGAAATAGGACTAAGGGCTTCAGCAAGTCTTGCTAAATTCCAATAAGCAATATTTGGCTGCCCACCAAAAGCATAACGACGATTTCTAAAATCAGTCGTATTAGGAGTCCAATTGAAATCGAAATTATCAAGCCATCCATAAGGACCATAATCTATGGTAAGTCCAAGCATGGACATATTGTCAGTATTCATCACACCATGAACAAAACCAACTCTCAACCATTCAGTCATCAGATAAGCTGTTCTCTGAACAACCTTTTCAAAGCATTCTTCAAGAGAGTCTCCTGGAAAATAATTTTCAAGAGTGAACTCAATCAACTTCTCGAGTTCTTTGACTTCGTTCATTGCATAGTGAATTTGATAATGACCAAACCTCAGAAAGCTTGGTGCCACCCGTGTACAGATGGCCCCAGGTTCCTCTTCAGGATTTCCATCATAAAACATATCTCTAACGACAGTTTCCCCTGTCGTTACCAAACTAAGAGCTCTGGTTGTAGGGACTCCAAGCCAGTACATGGCTTCACTGCAAATATACTCACGAAGAGAAGATCTAAGAACAGCTCTACCGTCTGCAGTACGGGAAAAAGGAGTCAATCCAGCTCCTTTAAGTTGGACTTCAAATGAGTTCTGACCACTTTGAACATTACCGAGGGTTATCGCTCGTCCGTCTCCTAATTGACCTGCCCAGTTGCCAAATTGATGTCCTCCATATCTAGTGGACACAGGCTTCATCCCATCGAGAAGTTTATTACCCGACAATGCCTGAATCAGATCTTCAGACTTTTCAAGTCCCATTTGCAAAGCAAGATCATCAGACCAACATAATAGACTTGGGTCCTTAACAGGCGTTGGTTTTGTTGGAACATAATGAACTCCAGGGGCCTGCCTTGGGAGATTGGATGTATTTGGATCTTCGACAAGACCCTTATAGGCTGCTTCAAATTTCATGCGTTCAGCATAAATCAAATCAAAGGAGTTGTCGCTAGCCAGTTGATGAACATACAATGAGAATGTGAGAAAAACCTTTAAAATGGTCTCTATCAAGGACCAAATCTATATTTATCCCTTTCCGGTTATCAAAGATAAGAAATACCTAATCCATATGGAATCGAAGGATATGGCTGAACTCTTTATCGTTCGAGTTTCTTCAGGGGAAATTGACTCTCCTGATGGGAAAATTGATTCATTATCTGAAATTGGAATACACACAGACGGAAAAACAAAAATTTATAAATTAGAGGATTACTGATTGTTTTCTGAAGCGATTTCACGATTGGATTTGCACCAATTGATTTTTTTCTTGGTTCCACCATCATAGGAATAGGCCAGTCCATTTTTGAGAAGATAATGGGATAAGGATTTCCCATCTATGATGACATCAGCCACTACTCTGAAGTATTTTCCACGCTGGATATTCGACAGATCAATTCTTTTGGCATTTTTCAAGAGGTTTTCAACCAGTTTTTTGGCATTTCTGGCCTTTTCTTTTTCACACTTATTTTTGGTTTTGACTTCCGGAGTATCAACCCCCACAACTCTGACATTAATTTTATTTCCGATCAAAGGATGGACCCCTGGTACATCAAAAGTAACAGTATCAGCATCATAATTTTTTACATACTTCACACAACGAAATGTATTCGAGTCATGCTTACAATCATCGGCAAGTAATGAAGTCGAAAGAAGAATGAGAAAAAGTGAAAGCCATTTCATAGAAGTCATATCGGTTATTGTAAGGCAAATCTTAAATTACTCAAAGCTGCACTTTTCTTTCCTGGATTCTGTTTGAGCCGCTTCCTGCATTTTCATGAAACCATAATCGCTTAGGATCTCGGAGTCATTCGCCGTTTTAGTAGCTGGAACAATTCCCAGAGCTCTTACAACGGCCTTCCTTTGCAGGATCTTTAGGTTGGAATCCAAACGACTCTTTGTGTACTTCATGGCCTGCTCGAAAGTCTGTCCAATCAGTTTTTCAGGTAGAATATCTATCGGTTTCATCCCTACACTTTTCATCATTTCAGCAGTTCCTTTTTCAAGCAACTTGACTGACTCAGCAGTTAGTTTTCCGCCAGTCGGAGCAACGATTTCTTTCAGCATACCTTCTGCCTTGTCAATTTGAGATCTGAAACTTACTCCACCGGCATTACTCCCGAGCACACCTGCAGACATCCCCATCCACAAAAGCATTCCGATGGATCCCATATTTGCACTGTTTTTATTTTTTTCTATTTCTGAAAGTTTGGCATCAAGTTCGCCTTTGGCTTTCTCTGCAGCTTCCTGAACATTCAATTGATCTTTAACATTAGCGGCTCCCCACTTGGCCATCCCAATGTAATTGGCTGCCGTACTAAAAGGAGGTGGGGCTAAAATCATCGTTCCAATCAAGGCATAATTAGATGCTGAGTCAGCGGCCTTATACATATCATCATAGCTGACACCATAATTTCTCCACGGTGTCCACAAATGCAAACGCTCTTTTTCCCAAGCGTGCTTCCTGGCCTTCATACCAAGATAATTTCTCGTCATAACATCACAGGCGAGATGCTTATTATTATCGTTCTCAATCGAAGAAAGATATCTGTCTATTATTCCCTTTCTTTTATCAGAGAGGATCTCCTCTGGAGCATCGAGATCACCAGTATAAGACTTGCCTGTATAGCCTCTATTTAAATTTTTCAAACTGTCTTCAGCTTTCTTCTTTCTGGCCCTTAGAGCTGGGATGATTCCTTCGTCGGCACTATTTACTGACTCATCATCAGCACCTTTTTTGAGTGCTGCGAGAAGACTATTCATCATTTTTTCTCGTGTCTGTTTCTTTACCGATTCAGGAGCATCTTCTGAAAATTCTTCCGCATTTTCAATTCCAGGATCATCCATTTGAAGAATCATATTAGAAGCATTGACTCCTCTCCAGTAAATCGGTTCTTGCCAGTCTGTCACTCCTCTACCGTAAATATCCTTTACAGAATTTTCGTAAATAAGATTTCGGCCTTTGGCAGTTTTAACTTGAAAAGGTAAACTTTTCTTCAAATTACAGATTCTATTTTCGGCTCTTATTTTAGCAGCGGACTTAAGCGGTTCTTTTACTTTATCAAAATACTTCTGAGCACTTTGCATGACAAAAGGCTTCAGCTTAAAACAAGATTTCCCTCGAGGATTCCAATCGGATAGCTTCACCACATCCAGTATTCCATCGGCCTTCCTCACACCTGTTGGCTTATGACAAATTTCAGGAGCATTTCCTGATTCAATTTGCTTTTGCAGGTCATCCATCGACTGTTCATTCATAATGCCTTGAACTTTGAGTTGGACTTCAGTTTCAAAAGATTCTCCATCCTCGTTTTTCATCATTTCGCCCAGAGGCTTCTTATCAACTGTGGCCTTGGTGTTCATAAGAAAGAGAGAAGTCAAAACAGGAGCGTAATTAGACTTAATACTTGAAAAAAGACTTTGAGTTGAAGCGCATCCTTCACCAGAGATCATTTTATTTTTAGAACTGAGTGCTTTTTCAAGACACTCGATATCTTTCTTTCTCTCATTTATCAGACGATCGGCCTCGAAAATTTCCGCCTTATGCCAAACATCAGCTGCAATCAAAGCATCGTTGGTAGGCTTTAGGAGATTTCGATCTCCAATAACATTCAATCCTAAAGTTCTGATCTCACCCAAAGTCTCATCAAGTGAGTAATGACAAGTAGGAGTTCCCTTTTGCTGATTCATGAATTCAGAACATCCCTCTTCAAAAGCTGAATCGTTGATACTGAATTCTTTATCTTCTTTTTGATTGGGACCAATTTCTCCAACTTCTGAGTATTCCGGAATGTAAGCACTATTATACTTTCCAAGAGCAGTCGCTTTAGCACGATCTAGAGACTGAGTCCTCTGTGCATGTCTTCGCTCAGCCTGACTTTTACTAGGTGTTTCGATAGACGATTTACTTGAACTCCAAAACCAGGCATGAGCATCAAGCATCAAGCTATAGCAAAGAATGGCAACCAAGAGTGATCGCATGAAGAAACCCCACCAACAATAAAGATACAAATCATTATCGGTTACCTGAGCGTTTCACTAAAGAAAAGACCCCTATTAATTGGATAAACCACTGAATTTATAGACATTCAATTGTGGAAGAAAATACGCATTTACCAAAAAATGGAGCCCAGAATAGGACACATAAAAAGACCGATGAGCGTTCCGCTCTTACCCATCGGCCTTAAAGGACTGCTCGTTTCATTCAATCCTATCGCAACAACCAAAGAGGACACCATTTGGACTGAAGATGATCACTTCTCTCTCATAGTCATAATCACTCATCCCATCGTTACATGCAGTTTTGCGCGTAACCGCGATGGGTCCCTCCGAGTCAGAAAAGACCTGAACAAATCCATCAACGTAGCCTACAGCTCCCTCAACCTTGGCAACATCCCATGAAAGATGAGAGGCATCTCCAGGAATAAACAGATCAAGCTTCAATTTCTCAGAAGTAATTTCTGCTCCCCAGAATGGCTCTGTCCCAAGACAGCTCATTGCATGGGCCGTTTTAATGGATAATAGTGAAAAAAGAATCAAAGACAGACGTAACATAATGGCTCCTGCTTGTTTCAAAGTGGAAAGGAACCTAACTCTAAAAAGAGGAAAGTAGAAGTCTTGTGCTCTATGCTGAAAATAAACTCTCGTTCACCACGTCATTCAAGGGAAAAGAAGGGAGCAATCAGGAAAGCTCTTCTGTGAAAATCTTCTCTGTGATCTTCCAGTACTTGTCTGCCTTTCGAGCAATAACGAACTTTGGCATTCTTAGAAGCTTTTGATAGCGGATGACATCATCCACACTCTGAAAATGATCATGAAGTTCAGGTCTTTTGAGGTGGGACCTCAAGAAGTTAATATTGAATTTTTTCATACTTGTCGGATTGTTCAGATAGTGAATCTCAGAGAAGTATTTGGCATCAAAATCAAAGTATTTAATATCTAAAAATGGGTTTCCATTTTTATCTACGCGCTCTTCAAGTTTTATCGAATCAGGAGTAATGACGTGAGCATTTTTTGAAAGTTTGGCCTGTTTGAGTTTCGAATCAGCATCAATCAGAACGGCATGGCAACTTTCACACTCTCTGGCCGTCACATCATTTTCTGTGCCACATTTATTACAAAGCTTGAATCTAAATCGATAGCCACATTTAATGATTTTCAAAGTTTCAGGATCTTGTTCAGCTCCTCGACATTTTCGTCCATAGTGCTCGATCAAATCTCCATCATCAGTTTGAAGACCCCAGAATGTGTTTTCAAAGCCACACTGAGGACATTCGACATAAACGGGAACCGTTTCCTTTCCTGGCCTTTTATCACTGATTTCTGGACTGTATATATCATGTCCCATCCCAGTGTAATCGAGGATAAAACAATCTTTTTTTCCTTCATCAAGTCTTAGACCTCGTCCAATAATTTGCTGATAAAGACTCACAGATTCTGTGGGTCTCAAAATGGCAATCACATCCACATGAGGAGCATCAAAACCAGTCGTCAAGACTGATACGTTGACCAGATACTTGAACTTTTTTTGCTTAAACTCATCAACGACACGATCACGTTCACCATCTTCTGTATCACCAATGATCAGCTTGGCTTCTCCTTCAGGAAGGTAGCTCATGATTTCTTCAGCATGCTTGACTGTACTACTGAATATCATGACTCCTTTGCGGTCATAGTTTTCTGTAATGTCGATGATATTTTTAATAATCAATGGAGTGAGACGTTTTTGTTGCTTCAAAAGTTCTTCCACTTCACTGGTGGTGTACATTCTTCCCGACTCTGTCAGTTCTGAAAAATCATAACAGGTGACAGGAATATCAATTTTCACTGGCTGAGTCAGGAAACGATTCTTAATCATATACTCGAGTGGTAGTTCAAAAACACATTGTTTGAAGAAACGTTTTTCTTCAGTCTTGAGCTCACCTTGAAAATTGTATTCGTAGATCCATCCCATACCCAAACGATAAGGGGTGGCCGTCAAACCAAGAATACAAATTTCAGGGTTATTATCTTTTAAGAGTTTGATGACTGATGCGTATTGAGTATCATCTTCGGAATTTACACGGTGACACTCATCGATAATCAATAGATTAAAATTTTTGAAAAAACTTTTCTTAGCTCTTGCCACTGATTGGATACTGCCAAAAATGACTTTATCGTCAGTATCTTTTTGATTAAGTCCTGCAGAATAAACACCGGCCTTCAATCCATAGCTTTCATACTTACCATGATTTTGCTCAACCAACTCTTTGACGTGAGCAAGAACCAGTACTCTTCCTTTGGCAATGCGGGCAAGCTCTGCGATCACTAAACTTTTACCTGCACCAGTAGGTAAAACAATGACGGCAGGGTCACGTTTTTTTCGAAAAAAATTCAGTGAATTTTCGACGGCTTGTTTTTGATAAGGACGGAGTGTGTACATGCCGTTATTTTAAAACGGCGAACACAATCTGTCATTTTCAGAAGAGTCTGCAGCTATTGGAAATTACTTGAAAAGCTCTGCACAAATTGGGCTAGCATGACGAGTTTCAAAGTAGCTTGAAGGCTGCTCGAGGGCCAATTCCAACGACATTCTCGGACAGAAATTGATGGTTCGACCAAAGCATTTAACTTTAGCAGAAGAAGAAGTCCCCATCTCACAGTTCTTGATATTGTCGTTGAAATACTTCTGGAGAACGGCATCAGAATCTTTATAGATGGATTTAGTCATACACCATTCTACAAATGTTTTCCCGTCCATAAGCTTGATCATTTTTTGTTTTTCTTTGAGATAGTTTCCACCCCATTTAGGGATAATTAAACGATCAGAAGAAAGTTGGGCAAGACCAAAGTTTGTTTGCTTGTTAAAAGTCACACCACTTTGATTAATCAATTTTTCCAACAACTCAGTTGAAGAATAATGAGGTCTGCTCATCACTCCACTTGAGTTATTCAATTTGAAAAATGATTTATAACTGGTCGCACTCCCCTTACCATTCATGTCAGAGACTGCTGAAGGATTTCCAGAAGATTCTTTAACAACCATTCCCATCAACTTGGCGAGGCTTTTAGCGAACAATTCCTTTTCTTTTTTATCTTTTACCGGATCTGCATTCTTCTTTCGAGATTCATAAAATGAAATGAAGAGGTTTCTTAATTGAGGTGGCGTCTTTTCTTTACAAGAACTACCAAGAGTCGAATGAGCTGCTTCCTTGGTTGGACAAACTCTAAATATCTCTCTGATAGCTTGATTGGGGTCAATGTCATCGGCAAGTGTCGCAGACGTCATTTGCCTCAGTACCGCCAGAATTTCAGCTGGAGTTTCCTGGGAACGAAGTTCATAAGCAAAAAGTAATGTAGCTATCAAAAAGTAGATTTTCATAGCTTCTATTATAGCAAAAAATAGGCCACAGACACGATATGATTTCAGGGCTTTATAGGCCATTAAACGTCTATTTCTTGGTCATTGTCTGCTTTTTGATAACTTTAGAGACGTTTCATCACATTCTTTTCAGTGTGGTGAAAAAGCTCATCGCGGCCCTTCATTTTGATGATGGTGTCTTCATCGTAAGAAAAAGTATTGTCATCGATTTTGGTGAACTTCACTTCATAGCGAACAGTTTTAAATTCTTCATCTAGAAACTTATTTGAACAAACACCATAGGTTTCACTACCGCAGTCTGCTTGAAGAAAAAATTCTTTTGAATCTTCCTGAGCATCTCCCCCTGCGTTGACAGCTATTCCTCTGGGAACAATAAAGCTTTTCATGACTTGTTTACGTTCAGCATCCCAAATGAAATAACCGACTTCTTCGTGAAAAGGATCTTCATCATCACCTTCTTCCCAAGCGGTTGTCCGATAGCGAAGAGCATAGAGAAGTTGTTCATGATTTTCGACGTCTCCAATGGGATCAAAGGAAGTTTCTTGCCGAAAACTTGTATTCTCAGTATTGCGATCTGGATCTGGAGCAACGTTATCACCCGTCCATCCTTCACTCTTCCAGTTCCCAATAAAGAAGGCCAATGGCCCGTAATTATCGTGACTCATCCCATATCCTTTTTCTAAATGATTCAACTCTTCCGAGTATATAGAAAAAGACCCAGATTTTTAAATTAAATTTCAGCTATTTATTTGGCATGAATTGTTTGATCAAGATCAAAGAATTTTTTCAGGGCTCCACCTACAATAAACAAGAGTACGAGGTGACCATGTCCAAACAAATGATACTTGATTCTCTTCCATTGATAGCTTTGTTTTCCTTTTTTCTTTTTAAAGGGCAAATCCTTGGTTTGTTTTTGGGATTCAAGAATGTTTCACCAGAAAAAATGCAAAAGCTTCAGGTCTTGCGTGGAGGAAAAGTCATCGATGTTAGAACAGAAGGTGAATACTTTTCAGGTCATCTTTCCAGTGCCATGAATATTCCACTAGGAACAGTTAAAGAAGCTGTTCTTGCTAAAAATATCTCGAAAGACACTCCCCTTTATATCATTTGCGCCAGTGGAAACAGATCCACTTGGGCCTCAGTTTCTTTAAGACTTGCAGGTTACAAAAATGTCTACAATGTAAGTGGTGGCATGATGAGAGCGAGAAATCTGCCTACGACCTGATTTACTCAGCCCTCTCTTCAATAATCAAATGTTGAATCGGAAAATGATTTTGAATCAACGTACGATAATGTTCGTGCCCTTTCTGTTTTGATGTTCTAATAATCAATTCGCAAGCGTGTGCACTAGGAGCGATTCTCCACACGTGCAAATCAAGGATCTCTACATCTTCATTTTCAGTCAAAATTTTCGAGAGAGATTCACGGTCTATCAATTTTGAGTTCCCATCGAGGAGTTCCCAAATTGTAGCTTTGCAAAGTCCGTAGGCCCATTTGAGAATAACAACAGCGCCCACCACGCCCATGATAGGGTCGGCCCAGGCCCAGCCCAAATATTTTCCAAGAAAAAGAGCCGCAATGGCCAGGACTGAAGTCAAGGCGTCGGCAATAACATGAACCAGAGCACTTTGATGGTTATGATCGTGAACATGATCATGGTCATGATCGTGATCATGGTCATGATCGTGATCATGGTCATGATGATGATGTTCATGACCATGATGATGGTCGTGAGAGTCCCAAAGAAGAAGAGCACTCAAAACATTCACAACAAGTCCAACTACTGAAACTCCGATAGCGGTTTGAAAATTGATTTCCGTCGGATTCATAAAACGCTCAAAAGACTCAATCCCCATAAAGAGAGAGACTAGACCCAACATCAAGGCAGAAGTATAGCCCCCGAGAGGGATAATCTTCCCAGCTCCAAAAGAAAATTTGTCATTGAGGTTTTTTGAACGGGCCAAACGATACGCCATGACCGAAATACTGAGAGCTCCTACATGGCTTGCCATATGCCAACCATCAGCCAAAAGCGCCATAGAACCTGTAATGTAACCATAGGTGATTTCAACCACCATAGTGACAAAAGTAAGAAGGACAACAAAAATGGTTTTCTTTTCATTGGACCCGATCTTGGAGTCCTGAGTGACATAATCATGGGAATGGATTGGATTTTTCATCCCCAAACTCTACTTGAAATTTTAAGAATCAACAACAACCAGGGCCAGAAGCTTCGTCGTCTCTATAACAACGAATCCAATCATAAACTTTGGCCCCTAAAATCGTTCCGATAAAAGGTGCTATCAAGTAAATCCAAAGTACTGAGAAGTCCCCTGTCAGGATCGCAGGAGCAATGGACCGAGCTGGGTTCATGGAAGCATTGGTCAATGGACCAGCGACAAATGCAGCTAAGGTAACTGTGGAACCTATGGCAATACCTGCGAGTTCCCCAACGGCCCTAGAGTCTGTGGCCACACTCATAATGACAAACATCAGTGCAAAACTGATTACAATTTCAACGACAAAACCACCTGACATAAAGACAGACATTCTGGTCGAGCCAAATCCATGCTCACTCCCCCAGATAAAGAGATGGAGGATAGAAGCGCTAAGTGCTCCTGCTATTTGCGAAATGATATAACCTGGAACTCTTTTTAAAGGAAATCGTCCAGTGGACCAAAAAGCAACAGTCACTGCGGGGTTGAAATGAGCACCTGAAATATGACCGACAGAATAAATCATGATGGCCACAGCTCCCCCCCAAATAATTGGAATGAAGGAACCATTATAAGCGGGATTGGTTTGGGCCAAAATCATGGAGCCACAACCAAAAAACATCATAAAGAATGTTCCAATAAACTCAGCAATGTATTGTGGTAATTGGTGCTTCGCTTTCAATCGATCTCCATATGGAATTCAATTGAATTGACGAAGGTTTTAATTTCATCGCGAACTCGACGATAGACGTTAAGTATTTCTTCTTCGTCGCTCATCTCTTTTGTCAGTCTTGGAGGATCATCAAAACCAACATGAATAATTCTTCCACCAGGGAAAAAAGGACAATTTTCATGAGCATCTGAACATACGGTAAAAACAAAATCCATTTTAACGTCAGAAAGTTCGTCAGTAGTATTGGATTCATGTGTTGAAATATCTATTCCAACTTCGCTCATGACTTTTATGGCATACGGATTTAATCCATGCTTTTTAGTTCCAGCAGAATAAAAATTGAACTTATTCCCCTTAAGGGCCTTGCCAAAACCTTCAGCCATTTGTGAGCGACAGGAATTTCCAGTGCAAAGAAATAAAACATTTTTCTTCATAACGAGTCTCTTATAGTCCAGTAGTCCAGCGAGTCATCTCTTGACGGTTCAGTGGACCAACGGCCCCTTTGATGACATTGAATCGCCATCTTCTCAAACCATTTCTATTCGAAATACTTAAGATAAGATCTACACGACTGTCACTACAAGATAGTATTTGTTTTCCATGAAGATCCAGACAAGTTTTAATCAATCTCTTGCTGGTATCAAATTTTGGAAGCTCCCAAGTCTCTTCTGTTCCAAAACCCGAATCTCCTGCCTTCTGATTGAAGAGGTTCAATTTGATCAGCGTTTCAATTTGATCTCCAACTTTCTGCTCTTCAATTTCACTGACGTTGAATTTTGTAAAAGCTCCGGCTTCAGCTCCTTCAACAATCCACCAGTTTTTATTGACGGCTTGAAAGAACTCTCCGTTGGATTCAAACCAATCTGCCTCATGGATGGCCCTTTCTTGACCTTGAGGAAGAGCATACGCAGCCCGTCTCAAGTTGAAAGTCTGTTCAAAAAATCGAATCCCTTTTGGACCAAATGATTCTTCTGCAATCTTTTGGAAATCAATCTTTCCATTAGCAAAGAAACTTCCATATACATAAAGGTTGGCCGCCCGTACATCTCCAGGTCCATACTTTCCAGAATTGATACGCACATTGGTACCATTAAAAGCAATATGCCAATCAAGGTGCTTTAAGGCCTCTTCATCACTCATCAGACGATAAGCCCCAGTTTCAAGATTCAAATAGGTAAAGGCATTGCGATCAGGATCGGCCATACACTCTTTGTAAGTAGGATTGGTGTAAACATTCCCACAACCTTGGGCATTAAAGTCGATCAACTTAGAGGCTTCCCCTTCTTTTTGAACTCTAAGAGTAAAGTTTCCGGGGTTGGATGAATCATCGTAATAATCAATGATTTGAAGTTTGGTATACTCACCATTAATTCGAAGACCGTAAACTCTGAAGTTAGGCCAAATGATATGATTTGTTTCATCATAAGAGTACCAAGAAGACTCAATGAAAAAATCCAGCGACTGGTCTTTAACATAAGGACTCAGCTCAATTGACCAAGCCCCTAGTCTATCATCGACAGGAGGAAGAACTTTTTGGCTAACTTCTTTACAACCAAGAAGTGAGAACCAAGTGAATAGGATGAGGAGGATAGACGTTCTCATTCTTAAAGCACCTTCAAGTTCAGACCAAGGAATAGTTCTCGGCCTCGATTCGGTCTATTATCAACTGCAGGTATGACAACATCAGCTGCAGGATCTTTGGTTTTATCAAAAATATTTTTTACACTGAAAGACGAACTGATGTCTTTGCTGAACTTATAATTGATTTTAAAATCAGCTAGAGTGTAATCCGGACTTACATCAATGTTTTCAGAATCCACATAACTTGATCCTGTATATCTTGTCTGACCTATCAAAGTTGTTTTGTCATTAAGTTGGTATGTGAGAGATAGAAATCCCATATAAAGTGGTCTGTTTGCCAACAACAGGTTGCTTCTTTCATCAAATGTTTCGGTATAAGAACCATTCAATCGAAGAGTTAATTTCGGAACAATTTCTCCTTTAACTCCGAGCTCAACTCCGCGACTGGTGACATCATCTATATTATCGTAGCTAAAGACTCGTCCACTGCCTGTGCTCTCTCTCTCAACTGACTCGATCAGATTACTGATTCGATTCAAGAAGAGGTTTCCATAAAGAGAAAAACTTCCAGCGGTCTTGGGTAGTTTGACTTCCTCTCCAAGCTGGACGCTCAAAGACTCTTCCGGCGATAGGTTTTCATTTCCTACAACAATATAGTTAGCGACCGAAGAGTGATCAAGAGTGAAAAATCTTTCTTTAACTGAAGGAGCTCGGTACCCGGTTCCGACAGTCAACCAAGTCTTAAATCCAACTTTGTTAATATCTGCATAATGAGACAAATTGATTTTAGGAGAGACGTGAGAGCCAAAGTCCTGATCATACTGATAACGAGCTCCAGGAGAGATTTCGATATCGCCAAGCCAAAAATTATCCTGAACAAAACCTTCATAAGAAGTGACTGATTTATTTTCAATATCCTGAGTTTCAACCACGATAGTTGGGACAGACTGCGTTCTGGTTTGCTGATTGACAGTATTTTCTCTAAAAAGAAGTCCGGTAGTCAGACTGTGTTCTCCAAGTTTTACATCTTGATACTTCAGATCAACTCTCTTGCCGACAAATTCAGTGGTCTTCAATGTCTCTGTAAAAGGAGTTTTTGGATCGTCATCCAATGCCAGCTTATCAGTATTGGTTTCATAGTTCAGAACAGTTTTAAGTGTACCGGCCCCAAGTTTTTCTTCTGAACCTAGTTTATAATTCCATGAAACAGAATCCGTTGTGTTCAAAGAAGCACCAAAGGCACTGGAGCTGTATGGTCTTGATGTTTGAGAAATCGTTTTACCTCTTAAGAAAATAGTATTGGCAAAGAGTGTTCGACCATCCATTCGAGTCTGAAGATTCAATGATCCGTGTTGTCTGGTAAAATCAACTCCATCTTTAACCAGGGTTGAATTGTCGAGATCGTGAGCCTCTTGATCGCGATGACTGAACGTGGCCTTCACTCCAACTTGTCCAGCTTTTCGTTCGAGGTGAAGTTTAGCATTTCGATTTTGTCCACTCTCTCCTTCAGTCAGCGAAGCACCAGAGAGTTCGACTTCGGCTTTCTTTCGATTCTTGAACTTCTTGGTGACAATGTTGATCACTCCTCCCATGGCCTGAGAACCATAAAGAGCAGAAGCACCACCTTTGATCACTTCCACTTTTTCAATATCAGAAGTTGCAATCTGAGTGAGGTCAAAACCAAAACTGCTATTTTGTGAAACTGGAACTCCATCGAGCATGACTAGGACTGAGTTTTCTCCGAAACCTTGAATTTGAGCCGACTTACTTCCGGCCCTTCTCTCGGTTTCTTGGGTGGTCACCCCTGGAATATCGGCAAGACCTTCAGAAAGATCCTGATACTGTTGCTCTTCCAAATACTCTTGCCCCAACACTTCGACTTTGACCGGAGCATCGATCAATCCATCGGAAACATCACGAGTTCCAATAATGGTAATGTCCTGAATGGCTGAAGCAGTACTCGCTGTCTCTTGACTTTGGGCCCCGAAGATTGGGATAAACAAAGTCATCAACAAGCTTATAAAAGCTGCTTTAGAGAAAGTGTTTGACATGCCAAACTTCTAGCATTTATAACATACCACGTAAAGCAGATTCTGAACCCAATGGGAGCCTAAGTTATGAAAATTGTGAGCCTGATTTTTGCCACACTCTTTGTTTTTAATCTTCATGCAACAGAGAGATCTCCTTTTACCAATATTGATTTTGGTCTGTTCATGGGATGGGGTGATTTCATCAAAGTTGAAAACCCTGATTACATCAATAGCGAAAAGAACCATTTCCTGATTGAAGTGAATGGAAAAGACTACAAGGATATTCTTAAAGAAACCAAAGCTCTTTATGGGAAGAAGTATAAGTGCAGACTTGCTGAGCACTTTGTTCAAACGATGAAAGAAGTTGGAATTGAAGTTGGTGATACTGTTGATCTTAAAGTTTACGTTTTCGATGGTGGACATGAAGTTAAAGAACTCAAAGCAGTTCCAGTAACGGAAGACAACTTAGCCGAAATCCAATTCGAAACCAATTTCTGTAAAAACTGAGTTGTCATGAGTGAAATCATCAAAGACATGCGTGAAGTCTCAAAAGTAGCACGTGCCTTCATGAAAAACTGGGACACTGGAGTTCTCTCCACCCAGTTTTCCAAGGAAGGAAACGATTTTCCTTTCGGAACTATTGCTCCTTTTGTCCTAACAGAAGAAGGTGATGTCACTATTCTTATCAGTAATATCGCGATACACACCAAAAACATTCTTGAAAATCCACGCGTTGGATTCACCGTTTTTGATATGGAAGCTGTTAATAAGCAGGCCTCTCCGAGAGTTTGCTTGACCGGTACCGCGGAATTAGTCGACTCAAAAAATGATCCAGAAAAATACGCAGCTGTTTCTGAGAGATATTTCTCTTTCTTTCCAGCGGCAAGAAACTACTTCAAGGCCCATGGTTTCTACTTTTACAATATCAGACCTGACCATATTCACTTCATCAAAACGTTCGGGCAAATATATACTTTTGATGCAGAAGATTTCTGGCACCTACCAACTCCCGACTGGAAAGGAATGGAAGCTTCTGCCATAGATCATATGAACACTGACCATAGCGATGCCTTGAAAAAGTATGCTCTCAAGTATCTTGAACAAGACACTGATGAAGTAACACTCATCAATGTTGATGGTGAAGGTTTTCATCTCAAAGTCGATGACAAAATTTATTACTTGAATTTTTTGAATTCGGCATTTGACCGGGAAGGACTTCGAAGAGAATTCGTGGCCCTATCCCGTGATAGTTAAAGCATCAAATCTTCAAAAACAGTCAGACCAGCTTTAGCTCCTTCGCCCATGGCGATGATAATTTGCTTGTAAGGAACAGTTGTAACATCGCCTGCTGCATAGATCCCATCTACGCTTGTTCTGTTCTTTTCAGATACTACAATTTCTCCGAAGCGATTGGTTTCAACCACATCTTTAACAAAAGCGCTGTTAGGAATTAATCCAATCTGAACAAAGACTCCATCAAGTTTAACATTCTTAATTTCACCATTGGCACGATCTTCATAATCGAGACTTACAACTTTATCTCCATCTCCAATAATCTTATCTGTGCGAGCATTTTTAATGATCGTCACATTTGGTAGCGACTGAAGTTTCTGAACCAAAACCTGGTCGGCCTTAAGTTCAGGAGCAAATTCAACCAGAGTGACCGACTTCACGATACCAGCCAAATCAATCGCGGCCTCTACTCCAGAATTTCCACCACCAATCACGGCTACATCTTTTCCTTTGTAATAGGGACCATCACAGTGAGGACAGAAAGCAACTCCACGTCCGATATACTCTTTCTCACCTTCAATACCCAACTCTCTCCACTTAGCTCCAGTAGTAACGACAAGGGCCTTGGTCTTAATGGTTTCACCACTATTGAGTTTAAGCTCCTTCATTTCACCTTTAATAACTTCATCCACTCTTCTATGTTCAAGAACTTTGATGTCATACTCACTTATATGTTTAAACAAGCTCGCTGAGAGCTGTGGACCTTCTGTATAAGGAACCGAGATAAGATTCTCGATTCCTTTTGTGTCCTGAACCTGACCACCAATTTTTTCTGCGATAATGGCCGTCTTCAATCCTTTCCTGGCTGTGTAAATGGCAGCAGATGCTCCAGCAGGACCGCCGCCTACAATGACGACATCATACACACCAAGATCTTGATTTGTAGATTCAGAAGCTTCCTCAGTTCCAAACCTGTGTTCAAGTTTTTCCAATAGATCAGCAAAGGAAATCTTTCCGGAACTAACCAATTGGTCTCCATCCATGACAGATGGAACACCTTGGATCTTGAGTCGTTCAATCTCAGCTTGTTCGAATTCTCCGTCTACCATCTCATGAGTGATATTTTCATTAAAGATGGCCATAAGGTTCAAAGCCTGTACGACATCAGGACAGTTTTCACAGGAAAGAGAAATGTATGTTTTTAAGCTTATTGGTCCTTTAAGACGTTTGATTCTCTGCTGAATCATTTCATCAGGAAGTTTACCTTTTAGATCAGAGTTAAGAATGGCCAAAATCAAAGAAGTAAACTCATGACCTCCAGGTATTCCGCTAAAGTGAATCCCATTTTCTAATCCCTTGTACTTCAAAAGAAATTTCGGATAGTCACTGGTATTACCAGAACTAATGGTCGATATCTTATCAGATGTTGAAGAAATCTCATTAAGCATCTCAACGAGCTCTCCCTGCTTGGGATGCTCTGAATTATCAAAGACAAGCTCAACAGATTGCTCGAGTTTTTCGAACACTGCTTTGAGTTGTTCAATCATATTTGCATCCAACATCTTTATCTCCTTTCAAAAACGGCCGGGAATCCCGGCCGCATTTATCCCAATTTTTTCTTTAAAATTAGATTTTACCTACTAGGTCTAGACCTGGTTTCAAAGTGCTTGAACCTGGTTTCCACTTGGCAGGACAAACTTCATTTGGGTTTTCACGGATAAACTGAGCCGCTTGAACCTTTCTTAACAACTCGTCAGCATTTCTTCCGATACCGTTGTCTTGAATTTCAGCAAGTTTGATTTTTCCATCTGGATCAATAAGGAAAGTTCCTCTGTAAGCCAGACCTGCTTCTTCAATGTGTACACCAAATGCTCTAGTTAATGCACCTGTTGGGTCAGCTAGCATTGGGTACTTGATTTTCTTAATTGTTTCAGAAGCATCATGCCATGCTTTGTGAGTAAAATGAGTATCAGTACTTACTGAATAAACTTCTACTCCCATTTTTTGGAATTCCTCATACTTGTCAGCCATGTCACCTAGCTCAGTTGGACATACAAATGTAAAGTCCGCAGGGTAAAAGAAAAGTACTGACCACTTTCCTTTAAGGGTTTCATGAGTAACTTGTACGAAGTCATCATTGTGATAAGCTTGAGCTTTGAATTCTGGTAGTTGCGTGTTGATCAATGTGTTCACATTAAACTCCTTGTTGTTAATACTTGTTAAATTCCAGATCTAGTTGTCTGCAATGTCTTCAATACCTTAAAATTTTCACCATTGTGCTCTGTTCCCTCGTTTCTTTCGAAGGTCGTAGAACACGCGGCTGATAAAACCAAAAACATAATTAAAATCAAATTTTTCATATAGGACCTCCGTTGTCTTGAATTTATAATCGCCCAAATCACTATTACTCTCCAATATAAAAACTCTATATGCCTATAGGATGAAGCTATGATACAATCAGAAAGACACGAAATTACGAACACTTACGAGGTGAACAATGGCTACGCTTACCCAGCTTGAATATATTATTGCTGTTGATGAGAATAAAAACTTTTCACGTGCTGCTAAAGAGTTGAATATCAGCCAACCTTCCCTATCCGCCCAAATCCAAAAAGTTGAAAACGAACTCGATATCATCATTTTTGATCGTTCCCAAAAACCTATCCTAACCACCAACAAAGGTTTAGATGTCATTAGACAAGCCAAAATCATATTAAGAGAACATAAGAAACTTTTTGATATCAAGAATGACTCTGGAGAACTCACAGGTAATTTTCACTTGGCCGTTATTCCCTCTCTGGCTTCCTATGTACTTCCTTTGTTTGTTGAATCTTTTTCTGTTAAATACCCGAAAGTTAAATTAAAGATCAGTGAGTACAAAACTGAAGACATGGTTAATGCGCTATATGATGATCATGTTGATGGAGGTCTGCTTGTTACTCCACTTTACGATGATAAAATTGTAGAAAGAGTACTTTTCTATGAGAGATTTTTTGTCTTCACTTCATCTGATCATGATCTAGCTAAGAAAAAAATAATTAAGGAGTCTGATCTTGATGCTAATTCTGTCTGGCTACTTGAAGAGGGTCATTGCTTTAGAGATCAGGTCATCAAAGTCTGTTCTCTCAACAGAAAACATAATGTTCACGACAATATCAATTTTGAAAGTGGAAATCTGGAAACTTTGATCAACCTCATCAGACGTGGAAAGGGTTATACTCTTCTCCCAGAGTTGGCGACAATGAATCTTCCCGAGCATGAACTACAGAACAACGTGAAGAAGTTCCATAAGCCAGTCCCTACCCGGGAAGTCAGTCTCGTACACAGTAGATCATTCCTGAAGCAGGACATCCTCGATGCCCTGGAACAGGAAATCATTGCAAATCTGCCCAAGAATATTAAATCCCTAAAGCGAGATAGTAT
>SBGE01000050.1 GCA_006226755.1 Deltaproteobacteria bacterium
GGTTTGAAAGCATTAGACATGATATCCAAACCAAAAAAGATCATCCCAACACCGAACATGACTTTTCCGATTTGCCGCCATTTGTTTGTCTTCCCAAAGAGAAGAGGAAAAATGCCTAGACCAATGAACAACAATCCGTACTTTCCAACTTTGATTGAAATAATCCAACCTGTGATCGTGGTACCGATGTTGGCCCCGAAAATAACACCAATGGCCTGAGTCAGATTCATTAAACCAGCGTTAACAAAACCCACAACCATAACTGTGGTTACAGATGAACTTTGAACAATGACTGTCACTATTGTACCGACAAGAACTGAATAGACTCGATGCTTAGTGATAGTAGCAATCGTTTTGCGAACAAGATCTCCCGCTACAGACTGCAGGGCCTCGCTCATAGATTTCATTCCAAAGAAGAAAATACCAAGTCCACCTAGGACACTGTAAATAATCTTAAAAACTTCCATTTTTAGAATCTCATTATATTTTGGTTAAATTTGAGGCATTCTACAGGCTTTACAATGCTTCGACACCCATTAAAACCATCTAATACGACTAAATAACAAGCACATACCAACCTTGACACGTCGTCAAATGACGCCATAGTAGGGAATGGAGTTTGAAACCAAAATCACAGAAACCTTCCTGTCCAAAAAGAAAAATGATTACGGAATTATTGTCACCACAATCTTTCTCATTTCATCACTCGCTCTAAGCCAACTTTACTGGAATCCAGGATTAGGTCTCAGTCAGTATCTTCTCGCCTCACCTGTTCGCGTGCACGATAACTCTGAATACTGGAGACTTTTCACCAGTGCCATGATTCACGCTGATCTTGCCCACTTTCTCTCTAATTCTCTTTTTTTAGGACTTATGGGTTATTTTGTTACCTCTTATTTTGGGTGGCTCACCTTTCCTCTTGTTGGAATTCTTATGGGTGGAGTGATCAATTTTATAATCGTCGCTTCCTCAATCGGAGATGTCGGTATTTTAGGGGCTTCAGGAATTGTTTACTGGCTTTGGGGTTTTTGGCTCACGATGTATTTTTTCATTGAAAGAAAAGTCTCTGTCCCTAGGCGAATCATGAAAATCGTTGCTGTATCGCTCATGGTTTTGGTTCCCACGACTTATGAACCTCAAACAAGTTATTTCGCTCACTTTCTTGGTCTAGTTCTAGGTGTTGCCATAGGAATCGTGCATTTTGCTTTCAACAAAAACTATTTCAGAAGTTATGAAAGACATGAAGTTATCCTGCCGGAGCTCGATGAAGACTGGCCTTCCGATGAGGATGATAATCCTCCTTTATACTACCAATAATCATTTTGAATAGGCATCTAGCTTTTAAGAACGACTGATTCATGGCAGAATGCATCCATGAATATAAGACTGGAAAGAAAACCAGAGCACATGCTTCTTCTGATGTCCTTCATCATGCCTTTTACTTTTTCAGTATGGCAGGTGATGCTGAACAACTACACAGTTGAAGTGGCCTCATTCACAGGTAAAGAAATTGGACTTCTCCAAAGTATAAGAGAAGTACCAGGATTTCTGGCCTTCGCTTCTGTCTTTCTTCTTATGTGGTTCAAAGAACAAACACTGGCCCTCTTTTTCCTGGCCTTAATGTGTATTGGAGTTGGGGCCACAGGATTCTTTACAGGTGCAGCTGGTCTCTATTTCATCACTTTTGTTATGTCTGTTGGCTTTCATTACTTTGAGACTATGAATCAATCACTCACTCTGCAATGGATAGATAAGGCCCATACTCCAGCTTTTATGGGGAAGATGCTCGCCTTTACAGGTTTCGGTTCTATCCTCTCCTACAGCTCAGTCTGGCTCTTAATGACCATCTTTCATCTAGAATTCAAAGTCGTCTATATCATCGCAGGCTCTGTTGGACTCATGTTAGTTTTATTCAATACTTTTTACTTTCCCCGCTTTCCAGAAAAGGAAGAGCAGAGAAAAAAAATGATACTTCGAAAGAAGTACTGGCTGTATTACCTACTTACCTTTTTCAGTGGAGCAAGAAGACAAATCTTTATGGTGTTTGCGGGCTTCATGATGGTGGAAAAGTTCGGCTACACTGTTAAAGAAATCTCTTTACTCTACCTAAGTAATTACATCTTCAATATGATTTTTGCTCCTAAGATTGGAAAACTCATTACTGTTATTGGGGAGAGAAAAATACTACTTATTGAATACATTGGGCTGATCTGCATTTTTACTTCATATGCTTTTGTCACCAATAAGCATGTGGCGGCAGGTCTCTATATCGCAGACCATCTTTTCTTTGCTATGGCGATTGCCCTAAAAACTTATTTTCAAAAAATAGCTGATCCTAAAGACATTGCGGCGACTGCCGGAATCAGTTTTACTATTAATCATATTGCAGCAGTCGTTATTCCGGCCCTTCTTGGAGTCGTATGGCTTAATTCCCCCAAGACTGTCTTTATGATTGGTGCTGGTATCGCTTGTTGTTCACTCTTCTTTTCAAGGTTAATCAATGTTGAAAAGCAAGTTTATAACGCTCCGTCACCCGCTCATTAACTCTTTTCACATACAAAAGAAAAATGAAGTAAATTCCCAAAGGAATAAATGAAGAAAGTGGTCTTCCACTGCTTAACACCTCTTCACTTACCCCTAGCCGAATCAATATGAATGTTAAGACATTTGAAAAACTAAAAAAGAATATGATCATGCCGATCACATTCAATTCAAGTCTTCTGTATAAAGAATCGATATCCATGTCATCACAAATAGGCGTTCTCTTCAAGCTATACACAAAAGAAGGTAGCAAAGCGATAGTCATTAAAAAGAAGGATATCTTTTTGTACCAGAATCTGGTCATATCATCTGCCCCAATGAATCTATAAATTTCAATCCCCGCAGAGAGCAAAATCATCAAGAGTGTCAAAACGACTAATGTTTTAGGAACAAAGTCTGTTAGTCTTCTCACAGAAAGACTGGCACTTCTTTTTGGTTTTGGAATTAAAACTTCCATTTTTTTGAATAGTCTGAAATCAAAATAGAAATACTGAAATAGCATCCATAAGGCCGAGAAGACATGAAGGAGGTAGAGGTAATCCTTCTGTGCAAAGACCATCCACATTGCCAGAGCAGTGATCAGACCACCTATCCAATAGTGAGAATTTTCTGTTGGTCTTTGGTTCTCTTTTAAAAACTCAGGATGCTCATTTACCCATTCTGAATTTCTAGACAACCCTAAATACCAAGTCAAATTTCTCATTAATGGAATTGAGACCACCTGAAAAACAAAAACCTGAAAGATGACAGCAGCTGCCTCAATAAACAAAGTCATTTCACCACCTCAATTCATTGATGAGTTCATCAATCATTTTCTTAAAAGCTTTCTTGTCGTAACCATTACATTGGAGTTCATTCATTATAGACTTGATCTGTCGCTTTGAATTGCGTTCCAAATCATTCTTCAGATTATCAAGAGCATCTGCAGCCACGAAAGTTCCTTTCCTTCCGGCAGAAAAAATCAAGCGCTCACTCTCCAAGATTGAATAGGCCTTGGCCACGGTGTTGGGGTTGAGCTCTAGATCCGTCGCTAGCTGCCTGATTGGCGGCAGCGGATCTTTCGGCCCAAGCTTTCCTTCAATCAATAAATTCTGGATCTGATTGATGATCTGCCGATACACTGGCACATTATCATCGAGATCTATCGAGATAATCATTGTACTACTATACACTAATACAAAGCAGGACAAAGTAAAAAATCAGGAAAAATTGGGTTTTGAAGTGATTTCAATAAAAAAGGCCACCCGAAGGTGGCCTTTGAATCAAACAACTAAGGTTGTCGAATTCTCTATTTTTGTAGATTTTTACTCGTCTACTTTGAAACCTTTCAATTTGTCAGCAAGAGTTGCTGATTGAACAGTTTCACTCTTATAGCCACCACCAGTTGCTTCAGCGTTTGCTGCAGCTTTGATAGAAAGAGCGATTTTCTTCGCATCTTTATCAACTGAGATAACCATAGCTTTTGGAGTGTCACCTTTATTGATGACGTCAGAAGGCTTCTCAACTCTGTCTTCAGAAAGTTCAGAGATGTGGATAAGACCTTCAATTCCAGTTTCAAGCTCAACGAAAGCACCGAAGTCAGTAACTCTGACAACTTCAGCTTGGATAACAGTTCCAACTGGAAGTCTTTCTTCGATTTTCTTCCATGGATCTTCTTCAAGTTGCTTAATACCAAGACAGAATTTGGCGTTTTCTTTATCAACAGAAATAACCATAGCTTGGATTTCTTGTCCTTCTTTGAACTCGTCAGCAAGGTTGATATTTTTCTTAGTCCATGAAACGTCAGAAACGTGGATAAGAGCATCAACTTCTTCACCTAGGTCAACGAAAACTCCAAAGTCTACAACAGACTTAACTTTTCCTTTGGCCTTAGATCCAACTGGATATTTAGCTTCAATTTCAGTCCAAGGGTTGTCTTGAAGTTGCTTAAGTCCAAGAGAAATTCTCTTGTTCTCAACATCAACGTCAAGTACTTGGGCCTCAACATTTTCACCAGCGTTGAAATGCTTGGCTGGGTTTTTGATTTTCCCTGTCCATGACATTTCAGAAACGTGGATAAGACCTTCGATTCCGTCAGCAAGCTCGATGAATACACCGTAGTCTTTAACAGAAACGATTTCACCTGATACTTTAGTACCTGGCTGATACTTCTCTCTGGCTTCTTCCCAAGGGTTCGGTTGAACTTGCTTAAGACCAAGAGAAACTCTTTCTTTTTCAGAGTCGAATTTAAGGATTTTAACCTCAATTTCGTCACCCATGTTAAGAAGATTAGATGGATGCTTAACTCTTCCCCATGACATATCTGTGATGTGAAGAAGTCCGTCGATCCCACCAAGGTCGATGAACGCACCGTAATCGGTGATGTTCTTAACGATACCTTTAACGATCATACCCTCTTGGATTTGACCAAGGATCTCATGTCTCATCTTACCACGCTCTTCTTGAAGAATAGCTCTTCTTGAAAGAACGATGTTTCCTCTCTTCTTGTTGAACTTGATAACTTTGAATTCCATTGTTTTACCAATGTACTTATCAAGGTAACGAGTAGGTCTGAGATCGATTTGTGATCCAGGTAGGAATGCCTTAACGCCGATATCGACAGAAAGACCACCTTTAACCTTGGCGATAACAGTTCCTTGAAGAGGAGTTCCTGATTCACAAGCTTCAGAGATTTTATCCCAAGCTTTAAGAATTTCGGCCTTGTCTTTTGAAAGAACAAGGTTTCCAAGATGAGACTCAAGTTTCTCTAGGTAAACTTCAATCTGATCTCCCTCTTTGATTTTGAGTGTACCGTCATAGTTAAGGAATTCCTTAACTGGGACTAGACCCTCTTGCTTGTAACCGATGTCGATTAGGACATAATCTTGTCCAACATTAACAACGTTACCTTTGAAGACTTCACCTTCTTGGAAATCTTTGACCTCTGTTGAGTCAAGAGCTTCCTCAAAAGCACTCTTCGCGGTTTCTTCTACGTCTTCACCAAAAACGACGTCGAAACCTTCCATCCATTTTTGTTTTAGTTCACTTTCCTGAACCATAATTCACCTCACAGGAATAATGGGTATCCCAATATTCCTTATTTTCATTAAACCCAGTAAAACCGGGGATCAGAACCTTCCAAAGGAAGCATCCTGAAAATTGTTTTTTTAGTCGCCGCAGAATAACGGACAGACCCCTATTCGTCCAGTGTAAATATAAGGTTTTAGGCCGTCTGGGACGGGGGTTTGGAAAGCCTTCGCCGGCTCACCCTCTGCCTTGCAGCAAAGATATTATGATAGGTATCATGAAGACGCTCTTTGTAGTGCTCAAAGTGATTTGACTCCATCAGTTCTTCTGTAATTTTACCTATTTGACGAATAAAGCGCCTATTCTTCTCAACCATCAGACACAATTGATCTCTAAGGTCTCTGGCATCTCCAGCTTTGTAGGTCAGTCCAACCTCACCCCATTTACCAAACAACTCTTTTGAAGAAGAGGTTCTGGGAACCAAAACTGGCGTTCCTTGAAACACTGCACCAATGGCCAAATCTTCTAAATTCTCGGAAGTTTCAGCACTCAACCAGATATCGATGGATTTTTGAAAAGTTCCCAGACTCACTCCCGAATAGAAATACACATCATCTTCAGAGCCCAAGTCTTTAATCAAACGAATCAACTCCTGATAGATCAGGACTTCATTCCAATTTCGATCGCATATTAAAATCAGTCTGGCGCTTTCATCTTGTTTCTTCTGATTGAATCCCATCACAGCGTAGATTAAAGGAAGAACATTTTCCGGTGAAGTATGGTGTGAACTTAAAAAAGTTCCAAGTGTCCAAACTTCTTTATCAAAGGAGAGATCTTTCTTTACCTTGCTCGCCTCTGTTCTTGAGACTTCTATCACTTCATTACCAAATCCAAGAACTTGAATCTTTCTGGGTGGAATATCCATATGAACCATTAAATTGGAAACGAGTCCGGCAGAAGAAACAAAGAAATGATCGACCCTTGAAAGTAAGGCCTTGTGATAAAACTCTCTGTAACTTTTAGAGATCTCTTTATGAGTTGTGTAGAACAAAGGAATCTCTGGTCGGCTTTTTAAGAAAAAAGCGAGAGGCCAAAGGAAATTCAGATGATAACAATGAACTAAAGCAACATCTTCTTCTCGAACAATTTTTCCAAGACCGAAAAGCTTGTACCACTTGATGAACCTAGTTTGGATCTTTCCATAGTGGTGAATGACTTCTAGGTTGCTTTGTTTGGCTTCCAGATCAAGGTAACTGTCTTTTAGACAATAGATTAGAGGTTCAAGTCCCATATCTTTTGATATAAGGGCATCTCTTAATACAGTTCTCTCGCGTGCTCCCCACAAATTTGAGGGACAGATATAGATGGCCTTTCGCCGATTCTCAAAGTTCGATTTTTTGTCCAGCTTTGTAGTCGACAAGTTCACCTTCTATTGAGCCAATTTTAACTTTGGCTTCAAACTTTAATATTCTTCTTACATCATCTGCAGAATACCAAAAGGTTATTCGCCCTTTCTTCTGCATCAGACCAGGAAAAAGCATCTGTGCTTCGATTCTAATGGCCTTAACATCTTTATCCATAATCTCAATGATTTCAGATCGTTCATATTTCATATCCATCAAAAGAATCTTCCCTCTTGTGACAAGGGGAAATGTGTAATGATCACCTGGATTAAGAGGAAGTCCTCTCACAAAGAACAGGGCTGAAAAATTATCCTGAAAATAATTCGGAATGAATGTAGTCATTTCCCTTTTGGTGGTTTTGCCATCTTTTTTTCTTTTGTACCAAAAATAAGTGGTTTTCGTGTTGTGATCAAAGAGTTGCAGGTCATCAACATCTTTCCCGGATTCTCTCTGAATAAGAGAGTACTTGATCGGAATAAACTCATTGATATCAACATAAGTTTCAATCTTGTCATCAAGCTTATAGATCATTGAATAATATTCTGCTGACTTTAAATGCGCAGAGAAGTGATAAGCTGTTTTGCCGGCAACTTTAACTTTGTTTCTAACTCGAACTTTGATGTGTCCAGCCGTAACACCGAGGTAAGAAATTTTTATGACAAACTCTTCGCCAGGGTAAGCATTAGGTTTGAACTTATCCCAAATCTTTCTGGAGGCTTTGTCATATTTGACGAAGTTTTCTGGATATTCTGATTCCTCTTCAACTTCTTCTTCAGAGTTATCTACAATTTTGACAACTTTTTTCTCCGGCTTAGGAGTTTCTTCTTTCTTTTTTTCTGGGACTGGAGTTGTTTTCTTCTTTGCAGTTTTTTTCTCTGATTTTTTTTCTATTATTTTTTTCTTAGGTACTTCAGTGACTTTTTCTGGTTCTTTTTTCTCTTCTTCTTTCTTAAGTGATTCCTCTTCAACAACTTTGAATTTGTCGAACTTACTATCTTCCAAATCAAATGTTTCAACTAGATCAGGTGATACTTGATCAGTAAAATTCCCTTTTTTTGAAGCACATCCAGAAAAAAGGGAAATTGAGATCAGCGAGAATGTCAGAAATATGATGGAACTGTTTTTCATAAAATATCCAGAGTTTATCAGCTCTTATTTTACATCACATTTGAAAATCAAGAACTCTGGAAAGTAATTGCTTCAGTTTTTCTTCACCTTCGATAAAGCTTGTACTGATTTCAAGATATACTATTCTATTGTCATCAACTATTCGTCTCATTTTGACCATGTCTTTCTCTGTGGTGACGACAATGGCCTCGTGATGAGCTGCTTTGGCAAGGATGTCTTCCATCTCTGTCGGTTTGAAATAATGGTGATCTGGATAACTGATTTTCTCAACCAGTTCTGCACCATTTTCTTCAAGTATTTTATAAAATGAGCCAGGCGAAGCGATACCTGCGACGGCAATCACTTTCTTATCTTTCAAATCAGAAAGATCAAACTTTTTACGATATCCCAAATCATAAAGTCCACTGGCCTGATATTTCATTCTCACAAAAATGGCATCCTTACTGATGTAAGGATTAATTTTTTCTTTGAGCCTTTCAATTTTTTCTTCATCAACTTGATCGGCCCGAGTAAAGACAACGACAGATGTATCCTGCAAGGCCTGAAAATTCTCTCTCATATAACCGGATGGTGCGACTTTATAACTTTCAAAAGGCATGGTCGAATCAAACAAGACAATATTAAGATCTCGGCCTAGCTTCAAATGCTGGTGTCCATCATCCAAAAGTACAACATCTGGCTTTTCTGATTCAAAAAAGAAGTCCAAATTTGCAGAGCGATTTTTACCAACAACGATAGTGGCATTTTTTAATCTTCTCGCAAGAAGACTTGCCTCATCACCATACTCATTGGGATTGAATCCTAATCTTCTTCCTGCTCTGATTATTCCAGACGAATTTTCGAGTTTGCCTTTGTACCCGCGAGTCAACACCATGACTCTCTTTTGATTTTCAAGTAACCAACTTCCAAGCCATAAGGTAAAAGGCGTTTTTCCAGTTCCACCAAAAGTAAGATTTCCAATTGAAATAATCGGAACTTGAAAATCATTTTGAGGGAAAAGACCGTAGTAATAGAAAAATCTTCTTAATCTATGGATAAAGTCCCACAGGAATGAAAGCGGAGAAAGAAGAAATCCCATAAAATTACTGACCATAACATTCCTTGATTACCTCTCCCATTTGACCAGGTATATCACTTCCTGATCTATCAATGAGGTGGATGGTCTTTTTTAATTCGGTCTTGATTGTTTCATAATTATCGCGACTTGTTAACCACTGCTTCAAAGAGTTGGCTAAATTATAACCAGTGGCCAAGTTGTGGGTCAGCTCTGGAAAAATGACTTTTTCATGAACAATATTTGCAAGAGAAATAGGCCCGTCATAATTAATGAATGTGTAATAAATAAACACATTAAGAAGACTCGATTTATAGGCGACAACTGAGGGCACTTGAAAAATAGCGCAGGTCAGAGTGACGGTTCCAGAGGCAGCGAATGCAAAATCAGCTTCCTCCAAGGCATGGGCCAATTCTTCATTCTCAAAAATCTTATCGACTTTATCCAGCCAAGGTTCATAAATTTTTTCATTCACATTGGAAGAGCGGACCATTGAGATTTTCAAATTGTAATCATTTTTCAAAATATCGATGGCTTCAAAATACTCCGAAAGGAGACCGCTTACTTCAAAATTTCTTGAACCTGGAAGCAAAAGCAGATTTACAGACTCTTTGAACTTTTCAAATGGTTTTGCTGTCTGATCTAGTTTTTGATCACTTATACGTTGATGATAATGATACCAAAGAGGATGACTGATTCCGGAGACACGCTTGACTCCTCTGTCTTTGAACCATTTTTCCTCAAAAGGAATAATTGTAAACAAAGTATGAGTACACTCTTCAAGTACTTTAGCTCTCCAAGCTTTCCAGGCCCAGGCCTGAGGGGCGACGTAATAAAGAACCTTCACACCTTTTTTACTGAGTTTCTTTGCCAATCTCATATTGAAATCTTGAAAATCAATGAGAATGGCTATTTTGGCATTTCTCTTTTCAACTTCAGCTTCAATTTTCTTGAGTGCATTGAAGTAAAATGGAATTTTCCCAATAACTTCTGTAAATCCCCAACTACTAAAGTCTTTGAGATGATAAAGAAGTTCCATCCCTTTGGCAGATAGTTCATCACCACCAACACCAAAAAAATGTGCATGTGGATGTTGTTTCATTAGTTCGGGAACGAAAGAGAGTGCATGCTCTTCACCTGATTTTTCTCCTGCAATAAGTAGGATTTGATCAGTTTTTGACAACGCTCTCTCCAGTCTCAAGGCTCTTCAACACATCCTCGATCATTTCAACTGCATTCAAGCCGTCTTCAATATCAACGAGTACCTGATGATTTTCTAGGATGGATTTATAGAAGGATTTTTGCTCAATCAATAAGTGATCTCTTCGCTCATAATTGAAGACTTCAACCTCTTGACCTTTTTTAGATCGAAGCAACTCTTGATTCATGAGATCGACTTTACAAACACCATTCTCATTAACAAGCTCAACGCTTCTTTTTTCTTCAACATGGGCACGACCGACAGTTACGGCGGCTCTTCGTCCAGAAGGATATTCTAATTCAGCATGAACATGATCCCAATGATTGGTCATGATCTTATATCCGGTGGCTGAAATTTTAACAGGTACTTCATTCCAAAGCATTGATAGTAAATCAAGATCATGAATCATAAGATCCTGAACGACATCAACATCAGTTGCTCTACCTTTGAAGGGGGCATATCTTTTAATTCTAGCGTGTCCACTACCTGACAAGAACTCCTGATAAAGCTCTTTTTGTTCCCAAATTTGATGACAACGTTCACTATGTCCAACTTGCACAACCAGATTTCTATCTGCCAATAATTGCTTCAATCTCAAAGCATCGGCATGAGTAGAAGTCAGTGGCTTTTCACAAAAGACATGTTTGTTGTTTTCGAGAAGTTTATTAACAATCTCATAATGATGACTGGTAGGCGTGACAACTATTCCTGCTTCAATTTGATCCATTACTTCGTCAATTGATGCAACGACTTTAAGCCCTTTATATTTTGCGGCCATTGCTTCTCTGGTTTCAGGACTTGGATCAACTGCTGCAATGACTTCAGAATCGGCCAGCGTCATGGCCTTTTCCAAATGCCATTTTCCAAGATAACCACAACCTATGACAGCAACTTTGACTTTACTCATAAAAACCTACGAGACAAATGGAGCCAATCCTACTTCACTTTCTCTAATTCCTTTTGCCATTTCTTGGATGATTTCATTATCTTTGAATTCAGCCATATGCTCTTCATGATCAATAAAGGCTCGTGGAGAAAGAGCGGAAGCTTCCATGGTTCTGTAAAAGTCGACGACTTCTGTAATAATTTGCTTGGAATAACCTGCTCGACGAAGACCAATAATATTGATCCCTTTTAGCTTTGCTCTGTTTCCATAAGCGGTACAGAAGAGTGGAATATCTCTGTCGATAGCGGAAGCACCACCAATGTAAGAACCTCTTCCGAGAGTCACAAATTGGCTGACGTTTGTACCACCACCAATAATGACTTTATCACCAACTTTTACGTGTCCAGCAAAGTTGGTTGAGTTGGCTACAATTACATTGCTTCCAATCACGGCATCATGACCAACATGAACGTACGCCATAAACATGACGTTTGAACCAATTGTTGTCACTTCTCTATCTTTTAAAGTTCCTCTGTGAATAGAAACAAACTCTCTAAAGATATTATTGTCTCCAATCTCAACTCTCGTTGGTTCTCCTTTATAAGTAAGATCCTGAGGAGGAGCCCCGATTGAGCAGTATTGGAAAAATTGATTATTCTCACCGATTTTAGTGTGACCTTCAATCGTCACATTGTTTTTTACAATACAACGTTTTCCGATTTCAACATTTGGACCAATTATAGAAAATGGTCCAATGATGACGTCATCAGCAATTTTGGCTTTTGAATCGACAATAGCAGTAGGATGAATATCTGGCATCTTGTATTCCTTAATTGATTTTAAGAGAGGCCATTACCGTTGCTTCAGACATGAGCTCTCCATTACAATAAATTTGACAGTCGTTGGTCATCATAGGGCCTCTATTCTTAACAAAGTCAGCTTTGATAATGAGGTCCATTCCTGGAACAATTGGTTTTCTAAACTTGGCATTTTGAACAGTTAAAAGGGCCACATCAATATTCAATTTGGTGATGTCTGGATTAATTTTGTTCAAAACAAAACTTGTCGCCTGGGCCATCATTTCAACCTGTACAACACCAGGAAGAATTGGATTCCCTGGAAAATGTCCTTCGAAAATAGGATGATCTTCTCTTACGTGCCACGTACATGTTACTTTTGTTCCAACGATATCTTTTACTGAAGCATTCTCTGGAACTTCTCTGTCTAGTTCCACTGTCTCTACAGTATCGATAAAAAAGAAAGGATCCCTATGTGGGAGAAATTGCATAACTTGTTCTTTTGAATACAACATATCTAACCTCTACTCTTACTTAGCTGAATTTTTTCTGACCCATGCTATTCCACGAAGCCATTCTTTAATAGGACGACCAGGATGTCCTCCAATTTTTGAACCTGCTGGGAAATCAGTCGTTACTTGTCCAAGACCAGCAATCTCACTTCCCGGCCCAACGACTACTCCAGGAGCAATCCCGGCCTTTCCTCCAAGAACTGTATAATCTCCAACGGTAGCACTGCCGGCTGTAGCGGCTTGACCACAGAAGATGACGCCTTTACCGATATAAGAATTGTGAGCAATGTGAACAACATTATCGAGCTTAACCATATCGCAAATAATTGTTGGAGAGAACGTCCCTTGATCAACAGTTGAGTTACAACCAATTTCGACATCATTACCGATGCGAACTCCTCCAAAATGCCATACTTTATGATGAACACCGTCTTTGAAGTTATATCCAAATCCGTCACCACCAATAACGACTCCAGCATGTATACGAGTACGTTCTCCAATTTCTACATTTTGATAAATAGAAACGTTGGGAAATATCTCAGTATTCGCTCCAATAGTAATATCGCCCATAAGGACGACACCCGGATGAATTTTTACATTCTCACCAAGCTTGACGTTGTCACCAATAAATACACCTTGAGCAATCCAGACAGTTGGATGGATATCACAAGTTCCCATCTGTCTTCCATCAACGGCCATATTTCTTTCGGTATATATTTCGTCATGGAAAGCTTTCGATAAAAGACTCATGGAAATATTTACATCTGTGGTTGTAATCAAGGCCTCAACTTGTCCATCGATAGGTGTATCCAAAGACTCGTTGAGTTTTTTATCTATTACAAGTGCAATTTTATGCTTGGAAGCAGCTTCAAGTGCAGGAGCAAGAAACTTATTATTTTTTACGAAGAGAAAAGTATGATCCTGGGCGGACTTGGTGTCGGCAGGACGATTGATTTGAAAGTCAGCACCTTTGACGACTTCAAGTGAGGGATCATGTTTACCTAGATCTTTAACCAACATAAGTGACCTCTATATAATATGAAGGGGGAACCTAAGCTCCCCCCTACTAATCTTTCTGAATTTGGAAAGAAGATTACTTGTGCTTTTTGTTATATGCCTGAATGACTTCATCAGTAATGTCTTTTGAATCTTTGGCATAAATAACTGGAGCAATAGAAACCTCAAAAGTCATGTCGACGCCAGCTTTCTTTGAAACGTCTTCAATGATTTGTCTGATTCTTTCTAGAATCGGTTTCTTGTACTTCTCTTCTTCTTTTCTCATGTCTTGTTGGAAACCAGCTGCTTGTTGCTGAATATCCATAATGGCCTTTTGAATTTCTCTTTCTTTTTTGGCCTTTGCTTTATCATTCATAACAAGAGATTGTTTTTGAAAATCTTCCTGCATTTTTTTGATTTTAGCTTCTTCTTTTTTGAGAATGTCTTGCTTCTTTTGGGCCATGCTTTCTAGCTTGCCTTTGATTCTCTTAGCTTCATTAACCTCCAAAAGAACTTTCTGGATGTTTACTTTACCAATGACTGTTTTGGCCTGAACCCCAAACGTGATTCCAACAAAACAAAGTGCGATTAAAAGTTTCTTCATGGACTTCTCCTAAAATATTTCCAACTAGAATAATTGTCCTATATCAAAATGGAATTGGCTACCTGCATCTGCATCGCCCTTATCCAACGGGTATCCAAATTCAAATCTAAGAACACCGATTGGAGAGAACCATCTAAAGCCAAAACCATAGTCGGCTTTAATACTCAAGTTTTGCGGATCAGTGGCATCTCCAGCATCAAAGAAAAGTACCCACTTCAAGCCAGCTTCTCTGGCTAAAGGGTGCTCCAACTCAAGCTGAGTATACGTAGCGAATAGCGCACCAGAATTGAAGGTTCTTGGTCTACCAGTTGTTGGGTCAGTAACCGTCTTTTTTGGTCCGATTTGTTCGAAGCTATAACCTCTGAGGTTTCTAGATCCACCGAGGGTGTATTTCTCAGATCGAGGAATGGCCTGACCATCAACTCTTTCCATTTTACCAATAAAGTATCTTCCTCTGAAGACAAGATCACCCCATAGCTTTTCAAAAAATCTGAGATCTGCTTCGTTCTTCCACCACTTCTTATCAAAGCCAAGCCCAGCATATTCAGAGGCAATAGAAAGATAATGACCGTCACTTGGTTCAAACTTGTTGTTACGTTCATCAGTAATCATCGTTGTTCTAATTGATGAAGCAATCCCGTTTTCAACATCTTCATCAATCGTTGGATCTTCCAAGGCCTTGATCTGCGTATTCTCAAACTTATAAGTCACAAAGAGACGAGTGTATTCAAGGATCGGATAACCAACACGTACATCAAAGCCGCTTCTCTTATAGGTAAATGAGTCAGAAGCTTCATTTTCAGTTAGGAAAATATCCCCACCGGCAGTCCACTTTGTATCGAGAAGATATGGTTCAGTGAAACCTAAGTTATATGTTTTTGAAGTTTCAGAAAGAGATAAAGTAAAGTTAAGAGTCTGCCCCAAACCTCTAAAGTTATTCTGAGCAATAGAACCTTGGAAGAATCCACCGGTCGCCGTTGAATATCCAGCACCGAGTGAAATCTGCCCAGTATTTCTCTCTTTAACAGTGATATCTACATCAAGAACGTCATCTTTACCTTTAGGAGAAACAGTATTGAAGACGACACTTCCTGGCTCAAAGAAACCTAGTCTGTTGACATTGTCTTTGGACTTGCGAAGTGATGAACCGGAAAACTTCACGCCTTCTCTGATCTTCAACTCTCTTCTAATGACTTTATCTCTAGTCTTGGTATTTCCCTTGATGTTGATTTTGCCAAAATAGGCAATTTTACCTTTCTCAAAAGAGAATTCTATATCAACTTTGTTTTCACCAGGGACAACATGAAGAGTACGAAGGACGTTGGCAAATGCATAACCTTCATCCTGATACATTTCAGTCAAGAGCTGAATATCTTTTCTAAGAAGTTCTTCCGAATAAGTATCACCTGATTTGAGTGAAATCTTTTCGTGGAGTTCTTCATCAGGGAAAAGAATCTCTCCCTGAAAGGTGATGTCATTAACAGAAAACATCGGCCCCTCATTAACTTTTATTGTAATGAAAACCCATCTCTTATCTTCTGATACTGTAATTTCAGGCGTCCCCACAGTAACCTGGAGATAACCCTTCGACTTGTAGAAGAATTTAATTCTTTCAATATCTGTTTGGAAGTTGAACTCTTTAAAGTTACCTGATCCAGACATTGCAGAAAACAGACCCTCTTCCCTTGTCTCCATGATTCCCTTAAGTTCATCATCGGAGAAAGCTTTGTTTCCAAGAAAGATCACATTCTTGACTCTGACTTTGTCGAATTCTTTGATTTTAAAAACTAGGTCACGGCTTTCTTGACCACTTTCCCTAAGTTCATAATTCACACTAGCGAGATAAAAACCTTTTTCTTCATAAAGCTTTTGCATTGCTTGCACATCAGCCTTAATCGTATTGATATCAAGAATTGCAAATTCTTTGGTCTTCATCGGTTCTTTGAGGTCGTCGTCATCGACTTCATCATTACCTTCAAAGATGATTTTTGAAATAATTGGCTTCTCTCTGACAACAAACTCAAGAATGTTTTTACCACCCTCAGTTCTTTGGTGAGCTTCAACATACTCGAAGAATTTCATTCCATAGATTTTTTCAATGTCCGTCTTGAGAAGATAATTATCGAGAACCATCCCCACTCGAGAAGAGATCTTTTCAAGAATGGCTTCTTTTTCAACTTTTTTAATTCCCTTGATATCAATAGCGCTGATTCTAAAATACTTTCGCCTTGGACCAAGGTCTTCCTGTGCCTGAACTTGTGTCAGAGCAAAAAACAAAAAAAGAATTGAGAAAAAAAGTGTGTGCAACTTTTTTAGTTCAACCTTGAACATTAATTATGAGACCTTTCTCTTTTGCCACACGGCAAAATAATGCCGATGGTTTTGATCTAGAATAAGAAAAATATCAGTAATCTCACAATCTTACAAAAAGAAAAAAGGACGATTTCCGACACATTGAAGCACGCCTAGACGACAGAGCCATCCACCATCGAAATCTTGTTATCAAAATGAGCGGCTACCTTATCATCGTGGGTAACGACAACAAGTGTCGATTGATATTCTGTGGCCAGCTGTTTGAGCAAACTCGTGACTTTCATTGAGTTTTCACTGTCCAAGTTTCCTGTTGGCTCATCACACAACAAAAGCTTCGGACGCAACGAAAGCGCGCGAATGATATTGACTCGTTGCTGTTCCCCTCCAGAAAGTTCGTAAGGATATTTTTTGAGACAATGCGTAACACCAAGTTTTTCTGCCAAGACTTGAACATTTTCTTTCAAATCCGAAGGTGTTGCTCCTCCTATTTGTGCAGGGAGCATAATATTATTCATACAATTCATACTAGGAAGGAGAAAATGAAATTGAAAAACGAAGCCTACATACAAGTTTCGATAACGGGCCAGTGATTCATCGTCATATGAAGAGAGGTCTTTACCTTCAACTAAAATTCTTCCTTCACTTGGACGATCTAGTCCACCTAACAAATAAAGCAATGTTGATTTACCGGAACCAGAGGCACCACAAATCACATACTGACTGTTGCCTTCTAATGATAGGTTGACTCCTCTCAAAGCATGAACTTTTCCATATGTTTTTTTAACGTTTTCAATTTGAAAAAGGGCCATCAGGCAAACTCCTTTCTAAGACCTTTAAGAATGGATTGCTTTTTGATTCTGAACAGTCCGAAGGCCGCCAGCATGAAAAGCCAAAGATAGGTCGCTCCAAATACCAAAAGGTAATCCCATGTACTAAGGATGACTGAAAGTCTTCCTACATAATAAACATCTCCCGGCATCTGAAAAAACGAAAGATTGACCAGAAGCCAGTTAACAATTTGAACCAATACGATTGAAAGAGCGCAACTAATCACCCAAATCAGAGTGATCATTCCCAACCAGATTCTATTCATTCTGGCCTGGCTCAAACCAAGTGCTTTGAAAAGGAAGAGCTCTCTTGATTTTCTCTCATTCAAAAAGATCACAAATGCCAAAACGTTAAAGATAGAAATCACAACAACAAGTTGGAGAATTAGTCCAATCATGGCCTTTTCAATATGAACGGCTTCAATCAAAGTAGAAAACTCATGCCAAAATGGTTTCACAATGTAACCAAAACCAAGTCGGTCAAAAAGTCTTAGCTGATAATCTTCGACTCTATCCGAATACATTTCAGACATTCTATTGGAAGGAGTGACATCCTTTGGGAGTTTGAGAGAGACAAGATTAACTTTATTCTCGAGTCCGAGTAGTTGTTGTAAACGCTCTCTGTTCACATAAGCTTGTCTCAAGTCTTTTTGATAAATTCCATGGTCCACAGTTCCTTTCACAATAAAAGGATATAAACTTGGTAGACCTTCGACGTCTTTGTTTCCACCGGCAAGCGCCAAAACAACTTCATCTCCAAGTTTAACGCCAAATTGTTTGAGGATTTCTTTACCTAGATAAATATCATTCTCACCTGGTTCAACTTTGATTCCAGTGACCTTTCCGAAGGATTCAGCTTCAATCCCTTTAATCAAAATTCCCTTACTTTGCTCATTAAAAAGCATGAAGGCTTCTGTTTGAACCAAAGGGGCAATATCTTTTATATCTAGAACATCAAGTTCTCTTTGAATTTTGGAATCAATTTCAAAAAAGCCATCTCGAGAATAGAAAATGATGTCGCCACTGGCATACATCAATCCCCCTTTCAAGGTCTTGATGAAACCATCCATGATGCCAATCGTGCTGAGGATGACTGAAATTGAAAAGCTCAATCCAAAAACGACACCAGCGGCAAACTTCAAGCTGGCCTTTTCTGTCAGTAGGATTGAAAAGAGAGAGTTAAATATGCCTTTCATTCTTCTTTGTTGTCTCCACCGACTGACCATCGAAGAAATGCATCCATGAAGCCATCCAAATCACCATCCAGAACTTTTTCAGCGTTACCTGACTCGAAAGTTGTTCGGTGATCTTTAACTAATTTATAAGGATGTAAAACGTAACTTCTAATTTGAGCACCCCAGCCAATTTCTGACTTATTGGCCTCTTGTTCAGCAAGAGCTGCTCTCTTTTTTTCCATTTCCATTTCATAGAGTCTAGATCTAAGAACTTTCATGGCCTGAATTTTATTTTGCAACTGACTCCGCTCATTCTGACAAGTTACAACTGTATTTGTCGGAAGGTGGGTGATCCGAACGGCAGAATCGGTGGTGTTAACAGACTGACCACCGGCACCACCTGATCGATACACGTCTATACGAAGATCTTTATCTTGAATATCAATCTCAATATTGTCGTCAACTTCTGGGGAAACAAAAACAGAAGCAAAAGAAGTATGTCTTCTAGCTGCAGAGTCATAAGGAGAAATTCTTACCAAGCGGTGAACACCTGTTTCTGATTTCATAAGGCCGTAAGCAAAGTCACCTGTCACAGTGAATGTTGCAGATTTCAATCCAGCTGAATCTCCATCTTGAGCGTCGAGAACCTGAACTTTGAAACCTTTACTTTCCGCCCATCTGGTCAACATTCTAAAAAGCATAGAAGCCCAGTCGCAAGATTCAGTTCCACCAGCGCCAGCATTGATATTCACAATGGCATTGTTTGGATCCACTTCATCCGAAAGGAGAACTTTCTGCTCCGCCGCTGAAAAAGCTCCTAGAAACTTATCTACTATTTCATTAGCTTCCTGTGCTGAAGCCTCGTCACCGTCCGCGGCGAATTCACAGAGAACTTCGAATTCATCATAGTAATCTTTTAATTCAGTCCAGGTGCTGACGACTGTCTGGAGAACGGATTTTTCTTTTTGAATTTTTGCGGCACCATCTGCATCATCCCAAAATCCTTCCATGCCTTCCATTTGGGATATTTCACTTAGACGTTCTTCTTTTTTTGAAATGTCAAAGTGACCTCCGGAGCATTTCAAGTTTAGAAGAGTAGCTTTTCATTCTCGATCTGTTTTCATCGAGTGCGATTTTAAGAGTCTGTTCCATAACTATAGACCTTTCCTTTCAAACCTAGTTTTTTGTAAATCGAAGCCACAAGTTTTTGTTCAATTCCAAACATCAACTCATGCTCTTTTTTTGATAGCTCATGGTCATATCCACACAAATGAAGAAAACCATGAACGATCAGGTGGACGATTTCCTGGGCCAGACTGATATCAAAGTCTTTTGCCTGTCTACGGGCCACGTCACGAGATATTACAATATCTCCAATATTAAGGACATCAAAGAGGAACTCCTCATCCCTCTCTCCTTTTCGCAAAGAGTCGTGAACAGGAAAGGACAACACATCTGTGGCCTTATCTTTTCCACGATATTCCCGATTCAATTTTCGGATTCGCTGATCGCCACACAGAGTTAACTGAACTTCGACATGGGAAGACAGAGACAATTGGTCAGCCTGCTTGCCACTGACAAACTTTTCCAGCACTTTAAGTGTCGGATCAAGGTAGCTGATTAAAGTCTGAAATTCAGACTTCTTCCAAGTCAAACCATCCGAATAATAAAGAGTGAGTTTTGAGGATTTAAAAACTTTATCGACCATTACTTATCCGTGATCCAATGTTAAACTAGCGGCGAAAGGAAGGCTATGATGAATTATCCAGAATTTGAAAAACTTACACAAGTCGTCAAACAACTCCGACATCCTGAAGAAGGGTGCCCATGGGACTTAGAGCAGACGCACCAAACTTTGGTCAAATATTTGATCGAGGAAAGTTTTGAATTTGCCCATGCCGCTGAAACCAATGACACCAAGGCAATGGAAGAAGAAATCGGAGACGTTCTCCTTCAGATTCTACTTCACACGACAATTGGAGAAGAAAATAAGACTTATGACCTCGAAAGTGTTTCCAAAGTTTTGAGAGAAAAACTGATTCGTCGCCATCCCCATGTTTTTGAAAATAAAAATTCAAATATTGATGTATCCGATGTGGTTACCAATTGGGAAAAAATAAAAGAAGAAGAGAAGGCCAGAGAGGGAAAAGAAACATCCACCAAGATCAAAGATGATGTATTAAACTTCCCAGCACTTTTTTCTGCTTGGAAGATTGGAAAGAAAACCAAAAAAATAAAATTCGACTGGGATGATGCCTCACAAGTAGCTTACAAGGTCGAAGAAGAGTGGCAAGAACTCAAAGAAGAACTCGTTCCCCAAAATGGACTCAATAAAGAACGTCTTGAAGAAGAAATGGGTGATTTTCTTTTTTCTGCAGCTCAACTGGCTAGGCATTTGGATATTGAACCTGAAGAGGCTTTGCGTGCAGCGAATAGAAAATTTCTACGACGTTTTCATGCAATGGAAAAGCTTATTGCCGGTGCCGGAAAAAACATTGATGACATGAACCAAACAGAAATGGATGTTTATTGGGATCAGGCAAAAATGAACGAGAAAAAGTGAAACTAAAAAAAGAACACATCACAAAAGATAAAAGTAGCAGACTTCATGGTCTGGAAGTTCCAATCATAGGACTAACAGGCGGAATTGCGACCGGAAAAAGTACGGCTGCATCACTTTTGGAAAAGCATGGGATTTTAGTCATCAATGCAGATCATCTGGTGAAATCTATTTATGCAACTACTGAAATGTTGAGTTTTGTAGAAGCAAATTTTCCAGAAGTTATTGAAGATAAACAAATTGATTTCAAAAAACTTCGTCAACTTGCCTTTAGTAATTTAGAAGTAAGAACAAATCTTGAAAAAGAGATCTATGCCAAGCTCCCAGAGGCCTTTATGAAAGTTTATTCTGAAAAAGGTTCTCCAGATTTGGTTGTTTATGATGTGCCGCTACTTTTCGAAAAAGGATTGGATCAAAAAGTTGATTTAAAAGTTTGCGTGTATTCTGACAAAACTACCCAATTACTTCGTCTCACCAAAAGAGATAATGTAAGTCAGGAACAAGCGGAACTTGCACTAGCAAATCAGATGGACATCGAAGAAAAGAAGAAGAGATCTGATGCGATCATTGAGAATACTGATACAATTGAACGACTTCAACAAAATGTAGAAGAATTCGTTAACAACTATTTGGATAATTGAGATTAAGCTATGGGCGACACTGATCAATTTGTAAAAAAAGGCAAAGCACTGGAAGATATCTTTTTCAAGAAGGAAGACACTCGCTTGATTCAACAATTGAATGAACAAAAAAAGCATCATGATCAGGAACATGCCCTCAGAAGTATCAGCGGAATTACGAATAAGTCAGTACTCGATAATGCAATTGACTTGGGTATAACAGTTGAAACATTTGGTGCTCTTTGTTTGATCCCTTTATTGAAAGTCGCATGGGCGGATCACATTTGTGATCTAAATGAATCAAAGGTCATTTTGAAATTTGCCTCTAAATGTGGTCTTGAAGAAGGCAGTTCTGGTTACAAACTTCTAGAACTCTGGCTTACTTATGAGATAAATCCGAACTTATATATCGCATGGAAAAGTTACGTTGAAGTTCTCAAAGAAAAGCTTACTAAACATGAGATTCATGCTCTTCATGATGAAGTTATCGAACGAGCAAGAAAAGTGGCTAAAGCTTCAGGTGGATTTCTTGGTATTGGCTCAATCAGCAATGAAGAAGCCGATGTACTCAAAGAACTCGATATTCTATTGAGT
>SBGE01000038.1 GCA_006226755.1 Deltaproteobacteria bacterium
GAAATGTTTCAAGTGAATTGATATCTTCCAAGCTTCTTATGATGGGATTCGCCCCGGTTTTAATCATTGAAGCTGATTTAAAAACAATGTTATCTAATGCCAAATAGTGAACAAGAGCAATGGCAAAGAAAGGTAAATAGGTTAGTAATATTCCCGCCGCAACTAATACTTTAGTGACACCGTCTCTATCACTGAGTTCACTTGATGGGTGAAAGTTTACTAGCATTGCAGTTATTAATGAAAAGACACCAATAATTAAACTTTCAATAGAATAAATGAGGACTATAACATTTGGATCCCACTCTAGAAATAATGTCCCTAGAATAGGAGTTAAGTTAACTAGAACCAACCAAGTTGATGTTGTTCGCGTCTCTGGATTCAGCTCATTCTTAGCAGACTTGGAAATGATGAAAGTATCAAGAAGAAAACTTATAAATGAATTCATAGGTCTTATTGTATCAGAAAAGCTCGAATAGCTCCTTTTCATCAAAAGTGTCTATATAGGGTGATGGATTTATTCAATAATTTTGAGAGATATACAGAAAACGATAATTCTTTAATTAAAAGAATTAAATCAATCTTCTGAATGCCGATTTTTCGGCAGCCGGATTGTCGGCAATGCCGGAAAATCGCCATAAAAGACTCCCGTAATTTTAGTGACTTAGCTGTAGTTCTGGCTTCTTGAGTTTGGCACCAAGGATGCACTTAGGAAAGTATCACTAACAACACGGCTTCGGCCGAACAAAAGGAAGTTATTATGAAAAAGCAAAACTCAATCAGAAAATCATTTATCACTCTACTATTATTGAGCTCAGTTGTTGGTTCAGTTATTTCTGTTGCAGCAGATTATGTGAACCCTCAGATCACAGACTCTGTAACTCATGTACTCAGTAATCCAGACAATGATCTTGCGGTCGATGAAAAAGGGACTATTGTCGCTCAATCTGATGTGTCTGACACCCTGAACTTATGCAACCTTAATGAGTTCACAGGTTTATGCGTTAATGAAATTGTAAATCCACAAATCACAGATTCTGTAACTTATAAAGTAGATAACAGATACGAGAAACTTCAGCAGTCGGATGTGCATGACAACCTTCTTGCAAAGTCCGATGTACCAGTCACTTCTCTTTAAAAATAAAAAAGCTCCTGTAGGCAAGATGTTGCTACAGGAGCATTCTGATTCGTTACTTTAATTTTCTTTTTTAGTTAATCTGAGCCGTTTTTTGATATCGCCTAAAGTACTTCTTGGGATTCCTAGAAATTTCGCAGCGGCTGTGTCTGATCCACATTTATTTATCGCTGTTTCAATAAGTTTTCTTTCAAATTCTCGGATGAGATGATTGAAATTTCCTTTGATTGCGTCTTCATTGATTTCATGATTGCTTGAAATTGCCTTGTCTAGTAATTTAACTTCTGTTTGAAGATGTGGAGTTATATCACTTTCTTGAATTTCAGAAGAGTCTGATAGTATCGCAGCAACTTCAATTGCCGATTTTAGTTCTCTGACATTCCCTGGCCACGAATAATTAAGAAGAAGCTTCTCAGCATCAGAAGAAAGAGTTTTGTCTGGAAATTGAGATTCTCTTAAAAACATACTAGTTAAGTCTAAAATGTCTTCTTTTCTTTCTCTAAGTGGGGGGATCGTCAGGCAAAATTGCTTTACTCTAAAGAACAAATCTTCTCTAAATGTTTTATCTTTGATCATATCTTCTAGGTTTTCATTTGTGGCAGTTATCACGCGACAACTTACTTTTTTCGCATTATCTTGACCGACAGGAGAGATTTCTCCATTCGCTAAAGCTCTAAGAAGCTTGACTTGGACTTCCATTGAAAGAGTTGCAAGCTCATCAAGAAATAAATCTCCACCGTGAGCGCTCTCAAATTTTCCTTGTCGATGATCTATAGCTCCACTAAATGAGCCTTTTCTGTGACCAAAAAGCTCTGATTCAGCTAGAGAGCTCGGTATGGCTCCACAGTTGACTGCAATAAATGGTCTTGAGTCGTCACCTTCTAGTGACCATAGATAACGTGCAAGAACCTCTTTGCCTGTTCCATTTTCACCTCTTATGAGAACAGATTGCCCCGTATTTCGAAGTTTCTTTGCCATTTCAATAACATCTTTGAAGGCCTTGGATTTAGATGTAAGTTCAATAGGTTTAAGTACGTCTTTTCCAGCTTGATTTTTGTAGTTTTGATTTTTCCGAAGGAGTCGGTGAAGGACAGGTGCTTTTCTTAACGTCTGTTTGATCATATCAGCATCAAGAGGTTTTAAAATATAATCTGCTGCTCCTGCTTTTAAACATTGTTCTACTAGGGCGTCTTCGTTGTATCCAGTCATGGCTACCGCAACTGTATTCGGCGAAATTTTTCTTAGTTCATATAGTAAATCCAGGCCTGCTCGAGTTGGACCATCATCAAGAGTCAAATCAACAAAGGCCAAGTCAATAATCTCACTTTCCAGCACTTCTATCGCATCATCAACATCCGAAGCAGAATAAACAATATGAGCTCCTGAAGATTCAATATGTGCCTGGAGTGTTCGTCTTAAAAGGGTTTCATCGTCAACAATTAGTACTTTCATTCAGTTCCTAAAATTTTTATAGTGATACTACTAAGTAGCGGCTTTGGGAGAAGTTTTGCTCCAAGTTCTTTTATTTTACTTTGTATATTTTGGTCATCAAATTCTGAAGTCGACAAAATCGCTCTTTCGCCGATTTCATATTTCTCTATGAGTTTTAGTCCAGTGATAGATTGACTACTTTCTCCAGCATACTGATCAAGGATAAAGAGGGAGTTATCGATATTAAGATCTTTGAAAACATTATCGATCTGTGAAATATAAGTATATTCCACAACTTTTATATCATCGTTATAAGGAGTGAGCTTTTGTCTCCAAAATCCTAGAATTGAAGGGTCGTCATCTGCGATATGAATTGTCGTTCCCTTTCTCAGTTCTAGAGTTTGGATATTCCATTTTGGCTCTTTTTCTAATTCAATAGTAAACTGAACAGTAGTTCCTTTTCCTTCTTCTGATGAAATTTGAATTTTACCACCACACCACTCAATTGCTTTTCTCGCCTGGTAGAGCCCTAGTCCACTTCCGGTAGATTTTCCTGAAGTGAATTCCCTTTCGAATACCTTTTCAATAATATCTTGAGGAATACCAGAGCCTTTGTCGGATATTTCTACATTAAGTTTTTTGCCTTGTTGCGAGGCTGAAAGTTTGACTTCGGCATCGTCACCACTAGCTTCGAAAGCATTATTTAAAATATTTGAGAGGGCGGTTTGCAGTTCCGTAACTTGTACTACTGACCAATATCTTGGAACGGACTCGAAGCCTTCAATTTTAAAATTTTGTGTTGGTAAGAGCTTGAGTCGATGTTCATGGGCGACATCGAGTAGAAGCTTATCGACTAACGTGAGCTTTGGGGTTTCGACAGGATTGCTGTCTTGCTGATTTTGATTATATTTCTTTGAGAGTCGCTTGAGGATTCCATTTACCCTGGAGATTCCATGACTCATAATCGAGATCATCTCTTCAATTGAAATCTTGGTCTCTTTGTCTCTATTGGCTTCTTGCAGGTGGTTTAAGGCCAACGTCATTGAAGTCAATGGACTTCTAATATCATGGGCAACTTGCGAAGCTATGGCGGCTCTGGCTTCACTCTTCTTGGCTTCTATCAGTGAGTTTTGAGCTTCCATAATTGAAGACGACATATTGTTAAATTGAACTGCGAGGGCATTAAGTTCATCTTTTGAATTAATGTTCTCTGAAATAGGGACACGCTTGGTGAAATCCTGAGTTTCAGCGATTTGATCTACAGTTTTTCTTATTAGATTAATCTTCTTTAAAAGAAAAGAGGAAACCCATCTTGAAAAAAGTAGGGTTGTAAAAAATAGCACCGAGATAATAATGACAAAGGACTTTTGTAAGGACTCAAGAGTTGTTGTCAGACTATTGAGGGAGATATCAGCTTGAAACTTATATGTATAAGGCTGATCATGTGAAACAAGTTTTCTGACTTCACATTCGCAGCAGTCGGAAACAGTTGCAGAAACTGTCTCACTAATCTTTAATACATTTCTTAATGATCTCTTATCAATTCCAGTCTTTTGAACTTGGCCAAGAAGGATCCCCGTTGGACCGGTTAGCTTTACATTAATAATATCTGACTCATCATCAGCAAGACGGTGAAGAATTTGGGAAACTTTTTCAAAATTAACTCTCACATTAATGATGCTATTTAGATCTTTAGTGGGAATCAGAGTGAACCAGTTTTTTTCTTTTAGATTATATACGTCTGGGAGGAGAGGGGTTTGTTGAATATTTCTTCGATTCTTTGTTATTTCTTTGTATGCAGGACAAAGCTTTAGGAGTGAATTTGATTCTTTTCGATCCATTAAGCGAGCACCATCCACTCCTAATTCTTTAGCTTTGCTTTGAACTTCTGAAGGCTTAATTTCATTGCTTGCTAACTTGGACCTAATCGCTAATGCTGCGTTTAAGGCAACTCTTTGATATGCATTCTCAAAGGCTACAAATTCTCTGGCAACGAGTCTTAATCTTTGATGATAAAGTTCTTTATACTGCTCAATATATATTCTTTTAGAAATTTCATATCCACCAAATGTCGCAGCGAGAATTGCGACAAAACAGACTGAGAAGATAGCGAGAAATAGTTTAGTTGAGAACTTCATATGTTCGATAGCTTATTGTTTGAGTCGAAGTATTACAACAAAACATCATTTCAATTTTGCAAAAAGAGTTTCGCCGGATTTTCGGCAGCCGAGTTCCCGGCAGGGACGGATTTTCGGCGGCTTTGACTTTAGTAAAATCAGTGAGTTAGGGCGGTTTTTGAGTTGGTATTTTTTGGCACAACCCATGCACTAAGAAAAGTACCAACAACAAATCATGCTACGGCATGACAAAAAGGAGTTTAATTATGAAAAAGAATCAAAACAAAAAATCTGGAATCGTTATGGTAATGGTCTGCTTGGTTGCGATGGCCTTTAGCTCGGCTTCATTTGCTGCGTTTCCAACTTCTGTGAACAATCAAATTACTGATTCCGTCACTCAAACTTTTAATGGGGGAGATAAAGTAGGGGCTCGATCTGCTGTTGATGTTTTGACTGAAAGGCAAGCTCAGCATTTGCAGTACCACGATAAAATGGATCAATTGGCCGCTCGCTCAGCAGTAGATGTTTTGAGCCGCCATGCTCCTACTGACATCATCTCTCCTAATCATCCTGTTCAGGGCTTCTTTCATATGTAATCCAAACTGGCGACACTCGTTTTAAAATGAGTGTCGCCTTCATTTAAAAAATAATCACTAATCAATTTTTAAAATAGATTGAGCTGTTCGGTTTCATCTCCAACCTTAACTCGACGGGTTCTCTGCTGAAGAATTTCTCGCTTGATGTACGAATGCTCAAAAGTCTGAATCACGAAGAAAGACATCTCCGGATATTTACGTTTTAAATACTTCATCTCTTCCGTGATGAGTTCAATATTCTTTTCATCGTCATCACTCATCCCAAAACGGTGATGTGGATTGTATCCATATTCTTGAATCGCTTTTTCAACCGACTCACGAATCGCAGCTCTTTTAAGTTCGGCTACGTTTGACTTAAGGTCTCTATCACCAAGTTCAATTCTCGTGTCAGGATTCGAAACAGGATAGATGGAGAGGAAATTAGGCATCATCGGAAGATGTCCATCACGAACCATCAGTTTAATCCCTTCGACCATTGTTTCAGCATTATGTCCTCGCGCTGTAATCACAGACATCGGTCTTTGATTATAGGTCGCGTGATAAAAACATTCCCACGACGGAGCTTTCCAATGGTAATCCGGATTTGAAAGGGCTTTTTCTATATCTTGAACAAAGGTTTGTTTCTTTCTAACGATTTTATCAAGCAGTCCAAAATCTTTGTCACGAAAGTAGCGAAAGGACCCATGATCATCGTTGAAGTTCATGTAATAGTCTTTGTAGACGCCTTCGCTTCCAATTTTTTTATTTTCTTTGGCAAATTCACCAGAGGAGACGAAGACTTCTTTTTCGGTTTCTTTGTGAAAGAGTACTATTGGTGTTGAAAGGTAAGCTACGTTGTCATCGAAATCGAAGAAATAGAACGAGCGCCCTCCAAGATGGAAGTTACGATCCTGCTCTTTCGGACGAAAGAGTTCCAACTCAAGTTGTGATTTACTTTTCTTCTGCCCTTTTAGACCAAGGGCCTTTCGGATTCCCAAACGCGTCTCCTGTATTTCAGGCATCTTACACGTTTCGCGTTGCAGAATCAAAGAGGTATGTAAAAGGGAAAGGGCGGTAATGTATTGAAATTATTCAGACTTTTCAAGACCTAGGGTGATGTTGGCCAGATCAATCACCTGTTTTGGGACTCCTGTCGCTGAAATGGTGTCCCCACGGTCTTTCGCTTCTCTGGCATAATGGGAAAAACATAAGGCCCTGACAGTTGTTGGGAAAGGCTCATGCTTGGAGCATTTTTGAAGGAAGAGGTAGCCTTCTTCGTTGTAGTTTTTATTTTCTCGCATAGAGGGAATCAGTTTTGAGAGAAATTGACCTGCAATTCCAATTTCAGGTGGAATGAAATGAACAGCTTGGTTATCGAGTTCTTTTAAATGTTCTTTGGTCGGAAAAAGTTTGAAAGCCTTCTCTAAATGTTCACGAACTTTTTTTTTGTCGCTTGGGTTGAAGTCCACCATTGAGTCAACAAAGGTTGCAAACTCAAGAATGCGTTTTTCTCTCTCTGGACTTGGGGTGGAGAAGGTGGTTGGAAGTTCAGTTGGTGTTGCAGTTAGCGTAGGCGTTACACTTGGTGTTTGATGTGCAGGAACCATATCTTCGTTTTTCTTTAGTCCCTTCATCGGCCATTTTTTTCCCTCTTCTTGCATGTCGCAACGAGTATAAAGGGCCCCAACAACAATGATGTTAAATATCGCAAAGAGTAATAGTTTATTCTGCAAAATCTTCTTCATGGCGAAATCATAACACAATCTTTATGATATTTCGTGTATGTATAGAGGGGATTTTATCTTAGAAAGGATTTTTTTTAATGAGCGATCAAACAACTCCAGATGTATCAAGAAGACGTTTTGTTCAATTCATGGGAGGCGCACTCGCCATCTCTCAAACCGGACTACTTAGTTCTTGTGCCACAGGTTCTCAGTATAAAGTTAAAAAAATTGTCATGCCTAAGATGACTGATGAGGTAGAGCTCTCCTACGGTCTTACTTATGATGTGGTTGTGAAGTGGGGAGATAAGATTAATTTAAAGGGTGATACTTTTGGATTTAATAATGACTATCTCGCTTTTACTCCAATTCCAGGTAAAGAAAATGAGGCCATTCTCTGGGCCAATCATGAATACACAAGTCCTATGTTTGTTAATGGATACATGAGTGGTGGAAAACGTACTAAAGCGCAAATTGATAGTGAAAGATATTCAGTTGGTGGAGCATTGGTCAAAATTCAAAAAGACTGTTGCGGAAAATGGGTCGTCGATTCTGAATCTGAATATGGAAGGAGAATAACAGGAGCTACTCCTATTCCATTTTCCAATGGAGAAAAGATCAAAGGTAAAACAGAAGCCATTGGAATGGTTGCCAACTGTGCCGGCGGAGTCACACCATGGGGAACCATTCTCACATGTGAAGAAAATTACGATGGCTTCTACGGTGAATATCCATACGGCTCAAAAAAGAGAGTGCACTCAAGAATAGGTTGGGAAAGATTTTATGACGAACATCCTTATCGTTACGGATGGGTAGTCGAAGTTGATCCTTTTACAGGAGCGGCCAAGAAACATACAGGGATTGGTCGTTATGCTCACGAGTGTGCCACTTGTGTAGAAGCGAAAGATGGACGCACCGTTGTTTACTCAGGTGATGATACTGATAATGAGCATATTTATAAGTTCATCTCAAAAAAGAAAGGCGATCTCTCTGAGGGAGAACTTTTCGTTGCTGATATTAAAAATGGAAAATGGATTTCTCTCGATCGAAATAAAAATGAGAAATTGAAAAAAGCCTTTAAAACACAACTTGATCTTCTGATTGAAACAAGAACTGCAGCGAAGATGGTTGGAGCCACTCCATGCGATCGACCTGAGGATATTGAAATTCAACCTGGGACTGCAAATGTTTTTGTGGCCCTTACAAACAATAAGAAGAAAGGAAACTTTCACGGATCTATTTTAAAAATTGCAGAAAAGAATGGGGACTTTCTTTCTATGGAGTTTGATGCTTCAGATTTTGTTGTAGGTGGAGAAAAAAGTGGTTTTTCTTGTCCTGACAATTTGGCCTTTGATAAAAATGGAAACCTTTGGATGGTGACTGACATTTCTGGAAGCACTATTGGAAAAGGAAAATATGAGAAGTTTGGAAACAACGCACTTTTTTATATTCCAATGAAAGGACCAAATGCCGGAACTGCTTTTCGGGTAGGAACAGCTCCTAATGATGCCGAGTTCACTGGAATTTGTTTTACTCCTGATTACAAAACGATGTTCCTCTCAGTTCAGCACCCAGGCGAAGAATCAAAGAGCTTGAAGGAGCTGACAAGTCATTGGCCAGAAGGGGGAGACAGCATCCCAAGACCTTCGGTGATTCAGATTTATGGACCCTTACTCGATGAGTTAATGTCCTAATCAAGCACTTGACGCGGTTGCTTCGTCGGTTTCGCAGATTACTTGAATAAATTGCTTTTCTGAGTGATTGAAATCAGGTGAACCCCGAAGGAAGCAACTGACTTTGGGCCGAGTTTTCGCTATTCTAAATGTGTTTAACACACGCACTCACACACGATAGAAAAGACCAGGAGAGACATGAGCGAGAATACTCAAACCTCGTATCTAGAGAGCCATCCAGATAGTTTCGTCCACTGCCATTTACACACGCAATACAGTTTGCTTGACGGTGCTATTCGTCTGAAGGATTTGATTCCAAGAGCTGTTGAACTTGGTGTGCCGGCCCTATGTCAAACCGATCATGGAAACATGTTTGGTGCTATCGATTTTTATACTCAATGTAAGTCAGCCGGAATCAAACCGATTCTCGGTTCAGAAATATATTTCACTCCAGGTTCACGGCACGATAAAAAAGCTCCAAAACGTGCCAAAACGGTTGGGTCTCAAGACGGTGAGGAATCTTCACGTCAGATCCACCACCTGATTCTTCTTTGTAAGAACAACACCGGTTATCAAAACCTTTGTAAGCTTCTCAGTCGCGCTTACCTTGAAGGCTTTTACTATAAGCCTAGAGCGGACATTGAACTTTTGAAGGAGTACAGTGAAGGATTGATCTGTACGACCGCTTGTTTGAAAGGGGAAGTGGGATACAACTTCTTTACCGGACAAGATGATCGCGCCGTATCGGCCATCAAAAAACTTCATGAAGTTTTTGGTGATGATTTCTATCTTGAGATTCAAGAGAACGGTCTGCCTGAACAAAAAATCGTGAACGACGCCGTTGTAAAATTTGGAAGAGAAAATGGAATTCCTCTTGTCGCTACCAATGACTGTCACTACATGACACCAGAGGATGCGACGGCTCAGGAAGTTCTTCTTTGTATTCAAACTGGAAAAACTTACGACGATGAAAACAGAATGCGTATGACTTCTCAGGAGTTCTTTTTCAAAACTCCAGAGGAAATGCGAAAGGCTTTCGATTATTGTCCAGAGGCTTGTGACAATACTCTTCGTATCGCTGATAAATGTAATGTGGAACTCAATTGGACAGATGAGAAAGGAAACCAGATTTATCATCTTCCGGATTTTCCAATCGAAACTTCTGAGACGACCAATGAGTACTTCACACGTATGTCGAGAGAAGGTCTCGAAGAAAGATTTCAAGGACCACATTTCAAAAAACTTGTTGAAGAACCGAATTGGGAATCAGAACTCAAACAAAAGTATTACGACCGACTTAAATACGAAGTCGACATGATTATCCAAATGGGATTTCCCGGATACTTCTTGATCGTATCGGACTTCATCAAGTGGTCAAAGGACAACGGAATTCCTGTTGGTCCGGGACGAGGTTCCGGTGCCGGTTCTCTTGTAGCCTATGCTCTCAAGATCACCAACATCGATCCGATTCCATACAATCTTCTTTTTGAAAGATTCATCAACCCTGAACGTATTTCCATGCCTGACTTCGACGTCGACTTTTGTCAAAGTGGTCGTGGGCGAGTGATCGAATATGTGACTCAGAAATATGGTGAAGATCGAGTGGGACAGATCATCACGTTTGGAAAACTGCAAGCGAAAGCGGTGATCAAAGACGTCTCAAGAGTTTATGGGCTTTCATTTTCTGAAGCTGATGTTCTTTCAAAACTTATTCCTGATGAACTTGGAATCACTCTTCAAAAAGCTCTTGATATGGAGCCTAAGCTCGGAGAGTTGATTGAAACTGATCCGAAGGTCAGACAAATTTTTGCCATTGCTCTAAGACTAGAAGGTCTTTATCGTCACGCAGGTATCCACGCTGCTGGGGTGATCATTACTTCTGAGCCGCTAGTAACTTATTGTCCACTTTTCAAAGGGGCCAAAGGCGAGAAAGTTGTTCAGTTTGATAAAGACTTCTCTGAACAAATTGGTCTTGTGAAGTTTGACTTCCTCGGACTGAAGACTCTTACAGTAATTGATTACGCATCTGATTTCATCAAGCGTGATCACAATCCTGATTTTGATATTGAAAATATTGATTATGAAGACGCAGACGTTTTCAAATTCATTGGTGAAGGCCATACCACTGGTGTTTTCCAGCTGGAATCCTCAGGAATGATCGATCTTTGTAAGAGGATCAAGCCTGACAGTATTGATGACATTACCGCCATCAACGCCCTTTATCGTCCGGGTCCAATGGGATCGGGAATGCATGATGAGTTCGTGGAAATCAAGCACGGGCGTAAACCTGAAACTTATGCTTTTGATTCACTTGAACCGATTCTGAAAGATACCTACGGGATTATCGTTTATCAGGAACAGGTGATGAACATTGCTCGTACCATCGCCGGTTATTCTCTTGGACAAGCGGACATGCTCCGTCGAGCTATGGGGAAAAAGAAACTCAAGGAGATGGAAAAGCATAAGGAGATCTTCCTCGCCGGAGCCAAGGAGAGGGATTATGATCTCAAGAAAGCTGAATATCTCTATGATTTGATGGCGAAATTTGCGGAATACGGATTCAACAAGTCTCACGCTGTTGCTTATTCTTATATTTCTTATCAAACCGCTTTTTTGAAAAAATACTATCGACCAGAATTCTTCGCGGCACTACTCAGTACTGAACTTTCGAACACTGATAAAGTCACGCTCTATATCAACGATGCCAAGTCTTACAAAATTGAAGTTCTTCCTCCGGATATCAATGAATCGATTTGGAGATTCAATGTTATCGATGGAAATATTCGTTTTGGTATGGGAGCTGTGAAAAATGTTGGTGAAGCTGCTGTTGAAGAGTTGATTCGTGAAAGAGAAGAAAATGGACCTTATCAAGGGTTTATTGATTTCTGTACCCGTGTTGATCTCAAGAAGGTCAACAAGAAGGTCATCGAATCATTGATTAAAGTTGGTGCCTTCACCGAGTGTGAGAAGATCATGAATAGAAAGACCATGCTTGAAAACATGGAATTCATCGTGGCCTATGCCTCACGAAAAGCCGAAGAGAAAGCTCTTGGTCAGGTGAGTCTGTTCGATATGGGTGGCGACGATGCTGCCGGAACCGACACTGATAAGATGATCGATATTCAACACGTCAATGACTACGATGATATGGACAAGCTTCGAATGGAGCAAGAATTGATCGGGATCTACGTTTCCGGTCACCCGTTGGATAAGTACGGGGATGTGATGGCCGAGATGGCCTCCATGAGAATTGCCGATGTGCTCTCCGCTCCAGGTAACGGTAAACGCGATATGACTTTGGCCGGGATGATTACTGGGCGTAAAAACATCATGACCAAGAAGGGTGATAGGATGTGCTTTGCCACCCTTGAAGACCTTTCTGGAAAGATTGAATGTATTGTTTTCCCAAAGACTTTTGTCGAGTATGAAGACCTCTTGGCTACAGATGAGCCACTAATTCTGACCGGACAAGTCAACCTTTCTGAAGAGCCGCGGAAGTTTTTCCCCGGCAAGATTTACAAGCTTAAGGAACAAGCTGACGAGAGGGTGTCTGGAGTCAGAATTAATGTTAAAATGGACAAGCTGACACCTCAGCGTTTGGAACGATGCAAGCAGATCCTTTTGAGTTATAGAGGCAGCGTTCCAACACACTTTGTATTTGAGGGCAGCGAAGGAAAAGCTCGGATGCCTTTGGGTGATGATTTCCTCGTGAATCCGACCCCACAGATGGCCGCCAAGGTGAATGAAGTTTTCGAGTCCAATACTGTCAGATTTATTGTTGACGGTAGAGTGGAAGAGGTGGAAAACATCAGGTAATCTGACTTTTTCAACAAATCCAAGGACGGGATATGAAAGCTACACTAACAGCTCTGTTTTTTTTCATTTCAATCTTTTCAGCCAACGCTAATACGTTCGTCGATGGTGAGGGTCATTTTTTCGCCAAGGATGCCGATTCTCTGAGCTTTGTGAAAAAGCAACTTCTCTCCAGTGCCTTTCGAAATGTTATGACAAAAGAACTCGAAGGCATGGGATTGGATGCCAAACTCTTCTGGCAGCAATACGACAAAAAATTTGATGAGTATTTCGAGAGTATCAAGCAATCATTAGTTGATAAGTACAAGCCAGAAGATCCAAACACATCTCAGGTTCAAAAAGGTCGTTATCAAGATGCTCTTCGTACCAGAAGACTTAACGCCAAAGCGACTTACGGAAGACTTCAGCGCGCCATCATTTCTTATTCGATCAAGAAAATGAGCCGCTCTACTCAGATGGCCAACTCCCGCTACCTAAGCTTGAGTGCCAGAGTCGATAAGAAAATGCTTCGTAATTTTTATTTCAAATTCACCAGAGAGGGTGAGTCTCGTCACTTCAAAACCCTCTACATTTCTGCAGATTTCAATCTTAAGAGTATGACCTGGCTTGATGCTGGCGTAGAGGTTGAAAGTGATTTTACTGCTGTTGTGAAAGAACATTGGAAAAATTGGCTCAAGCAAAACCTCTCCAACTATGTGGACAATATTGAAATCGCTGATGTGGTTTCAGAAGAAAAGCTCAAGGCCTATCTGACTCTTCCTGAGGACGCTGGTAAATCCATCGCTCAATCTGAAGGTGCTGCAGAAGAAGAGAAGACGCAAGAGGGTGGCATCGTTGATCCTTTCGAAGATTCTCTTTGGTTGAAACTTAGTACAACCATTCAAAGTGTGGGCTCCAACGATTTACTTGGAGAGAGAAAGTTCAAAGTCTCAGGAGACTTCGTACTTCTTGATCTCAAAACCAACAAGCTTGTTCGACATTTTGATTTCGTGACAGAAACCAAGAGTTACAAGACAGGTGACAATCATCAATTGAGTTCCGGTTTGGCCTCATTAGTTTATAGAATGCCGATGACTGACTTCCAGGAATTTGGAAATACTCTTGTAAACCTTCCTCCAAAAATGAAGAGGGTGATCTTGACTGTGAACAATGTAAACAATGTCCAGGATCTCATTACATTGAAAGAGTTTCTTTCAAACAAAGGTTTGGCCCAACGATTTGCACCAAGCCTTCAGACTTACACTGGGCGTGATGGCCGAATCTCTCTTGGTTATCAAGGAGACAATGAGTCAGTCGTTCAAGTTTTAATGAAACTTAACAATCAAGATATTGGAAACAAGAAAGTCTTGGTGATTGAATCACCAGATAATCCATTTGTTTTGACCATTAAAGATCAAGCTGCCATGGAAGGGCAGAAAACAGAGAGTTGATCCAAGAGATTAAGGGGTAAGCTATGAAAGCTGTTCTGAATTTCAAAACCTGCACAAACTCACTACTTTTAGTGATGTTACTTGTTTTGGATGCCTGTTCAACTGGCGGAAATAGTGGTGTCATTGACCGAACGAGTATGGGGAAACGTCCTAGACGTGAGGCCCGTGAAGTTTTTAGTGGAGTCAAAAAGAAAGTCGCCCTTCTCAACTTTTTTAATGAATCACCTTATGGTGGTGACGATCTTGGGACCACAGCAACAGAAGAACTTCGTCGTGAGCTAGCAAGAACTGGTCAATTCATCATTGATCCTATGGGTAACAAACTCTTTGGAAGTTCCAAAGAGATTTACGCTGGAGGCGGGGTCAAACTTGTTCAGCTGGCAAGAAAGGCCAAAGTTTCTGGGCTTAACTTTGTCGTCTTCGGTCGGGTGATGGAAGCCAGAGTTAGAGAGAAAACTGATGAAATCGGGATTGTTAGGGAAACCAAATCATATACCGAATCAAAAGTTGAAGTTCGAATCTTTGATGTGAACTCAAACAAGGAAATTTATACAGAAACTCTAAGAGGTTTCGCTGATGATAGCACTTATCGATTCTTTGCCAATAACAGGGAAGAGAAGCTGACATATCGTCGAGGGCTTCTTCGATATGCTGTTCAAGTTGCTGTTCGAAAATCTATTCCACAAGTTTTGGATATTTCCAGAAAGATGGATTGGGTGGGGCGAGTCGCCTCGATCATTGGAAATAAGATTTATATCAACGCAGGAAGAAACTCCGGACTTAACGTGAGTGACATTCTGAAAGTTGTGACTGAAGGTAGAGAAATTTATGACCCTGAAACCGGTGCACTCATCGGAGTATCCAAAGGTGAAGTCAAAGGAACTCTTGAGATTGTTGATTACTTCGGACCAGATGGAAGTATCGCCATTCTTCACAGTGGGGGATCGGTTCACGAGGGAGACTTTGTAACACTATACTAAAAGGTTCACCTTGTTTTCATTTTATAACGGATTCAAGAAATTCGCGTTTGCGATGGATCCAGAAACTGCTCACCATCAATCTATCAATCTCTTGAAAAGATTCCCTCTCGTTTTGTCCGAAGTATTCAGAAATGAAAACCTCGGAGGACGTTACGGTGTTCAAGTAGGAAACTTGCATTGGGATTTTCCCATCGGCCTGGCCGCTGGTTTGGATAAGAATGCCGAGGCGATCGACTTCTTTACCAGGATCAATTTTGGTGCAGTTGAAGTTGGAACAGTTACCCCACTTGCCCAGGAAGGAAATCCCAGACCTAGACTCTTTCGTTATGTTGAAGAAGAATCACTTCGGAATATGATGGGATTTAACAATGAAGGTGCGGAAGCAGTCAGAACGAATATTATCGATTCCAATCGCAATGGGAAAGTTCTGGGAGTTAATCTAGGAAAGAACAAACTCACTCCACAGGAAAATGCTAAAGACGATTATCATACACTCTACGGAACCTTTGCTCCACTGGCAGATTACCTGGTGATCAACCTTAGTTCTCCCAATACTCCGGGGCTACGTGATCTACAGCAAAAAGATACGCTTCTTGAACTTTTGAGCGAACTTGATGCTCTCAGATTGGCGTTTCCGAAACCTCTTTATTTAAAAATAGCTCCCGATCTTTCCTTTGAGGATATTCCTGATATTGTCGATGTGGTCAAAGAAAAGAAACTTGAAGGGATCATTGCAACCAATACCACCATTATGCCTGAAAGAGGTGCTGGGGGAATCAGTGGAAGACTTCTGACAGAGAAAGCAGCTCTGGTTCGAAATAAAGTTTTGGAATGTGTCCGAGAAACTCCTGAGATCCAAGTCATTGGAGTTGGCGGTGTTTCTACTTTCAATGAACTTTGGGATTTCTGGAAAGCAGGTGGAAAGGCCATGCAGCTTTATACTTCATTTATTTATAAAGGCCCTAAAGTTTTGGATGAAATCAAGCATGGTATTGATTCTGTCATGGCCCAGAATGATTTGAAATCTGTTCAGGAAATTCTCGATAACATCAATCACATCAGCAAGCCCTGATAAATGAAACGAACCGTACTGATCTCACTTTCAGTTTTTTCGCTTCTTCTTTTGATTGTTCTCAATCTTTCCTATTTTAAAATCCAACCATTGGTCTGGGTTCAATACTTTGTCTTCTTATTGAGTTTCATTTTGGCCGGAAGAGGATTTGGAAAAATCGTTGCTGAATTTTCGGGGAATCGGGAACATGAGACTTTAGGCTCACCCTTGTTTTTTCTTTTCTCAGCCCTCTCCAGTTGGTTGGTGAATATCGTCTTCTCTGGCAGTTCATCCCTGGTTTTGATCATATTTGGATTGGGCTCTATTTCTTTTCTTGGAATCAAATTTATCAGTGAATGGGGAAGTCTGGATAAAGACAAACTCATTGAAGATCTTATTTCAGAGAATGTCAGTTTCATTCTCTTTCTCTTGTTCTTGCTGATCTCATCCTTTCATCTGACTATTGCGACAGGTGAAAAACCGATGGATTTTGGAATCTTGAATTATTTTTACCGGCATGAAAGCGGAACTCCGACAGATGTTTGGGCCTCCGGTTCAGGTTTTAGTTATTACTACTTGGGCTTTTTCGCCTGGGCCAAATGGATGAAGTTGTTTTCTCTTGGAACTGACTACGGACTTCCTCTGGCGTTTGCCATGAATGTCTGGCTTTTCTTTCAAGCACTATTGGGATTTTTTAAAATAGTATTTAAAAAGAACTTTGCGCAATCTCTTCTTCTTGGACTCTTTGTTTTGATGATTCCTAGTTTTCAAGTCTTTGTCCAAATCGTCTTGGGGAAGAAATGGGATTTTCCATTCTTTTGGGGATCAACCAGAGTTTTTAAAGAAAATTTGTTCGCTGAGTTTCCAATCTGGAGTTTTTCATTTGGGGACTTTCATCCTCATGTCATGAACTATCCCTTTGTTGTGACATTCCTTGCTCTACTTTTGAGCTTTGGAAACTTTAGTAAGATCGATCTGAAAAAATTGGTCTTGATTGTTTTGGTGGGAGTCACGCTTTCCATGATGAATATCTGGGAAGGGATCTTTCTCTCTCTCTTTAGTGTCATTTTTTACTTTTGGTCCTGGAGAAAGCTTAATATCAAAGATGCTTATCAAAAAATGATTTTGAATCCTCTTTTGAGCGTGCTTTTTGGCATCGTGATTATCATGCCGTGGCTTAAAACACTTCTTGTTCATTCCGCTTCTGCAGGACATTTCGGAATCAGCAAGGCACCTTCTAATGGTATCTCTGAGTACTATATGTTTTATGGAACACTCGATATTGTCATGTTTGTCTCGATGATCTTTCTTTTTTGGAAAAAGGAAATCATCTTTGAGAGTAAGAAGTATCTCTCTTCTCTTAAAATGATTATTTTTTATCTTCCAGCCTTTATTTTGGGGTTGATGAATCCAAGTACTGATTCTCGTCTTTTCTCAGTCGTGATGTTGATTGGAGTGCTTTTCTCTTTGATTCTCGTAGCGCAGGAAAAAGAAAAATACGTTTTTGCTGGTCTTATGACTTTCAGCTCCCTTTGTATCGCTCACTTGGCCGAAAACGTAATTATGCTCGATCGAATCAACTCTTTATTCAAACCGAACACTTTTAATTTTTTGATCTTCAGTTTGTGCGCATCTTTTCTTTTGATTGAGGCCTTGAAAGTTCTCTCTCAAAAATGGGTTAGTATGATTTATGCATTTGTAGTGATTGTTTTCTCTTTCACAACATTTGTTCTAGTGAGTTCAATTCATTCTATTGCCTACACAGCAGGAAAATCTTTCGCTACGCCTTTTGAACATTTTAGAAAAAAATCTCCAGGCGACGCTGAAGTCGTAGAGTGGTTGAGAGTAAACGCTAATACTAATGAAACCGTACTTGAGTATTTTGGAGCACCTTACAAGTATGAGGCCTCAAGAATAAGTACTTACTCAGGTATTCCATCTTATCTGGGATGGGCCGGGCAACACGTGACTCAACGTGGTCTTTCCCATCCAGAGCTAGAAAGACGAAAAGTTCAAACTAAGCGCATTTACACTAAACTTGAAGCTGAGGAAATTCATCAGGTTCTTGTTAAAGAAAAAATCACTTACGTTGTGACAGGGTCTTATGAAAGTCGAAATGTGACATCTCCAGGACTTGAAAAGTTCGACAAATATCCCGATAAGTTTGAGAAAGTTGTCCATGATTTGCCGACCGGAACTCGGTTATACAGGGTTTTAGAATGAACATTGCTCAGATTCCATTTGATATGAGTTTTACTCTCGATGAAGTTCTTCGAGAGAGACCAAATGACAAGGCCTCCATGTCTCAAGGAGTTGGTCATATCAAAGAACATCTCGATAATGAAGCAGACCCACTCAAGAAGGCCACCATGTTGACACTTCTTGGTGTGTATTCGCGAATTATGATGGAACTGGTTGAGTCAGAAGAAGCACTCGAAGAAGCTCTTGGGATTTACAAAGAACATAATAAAAAATCTCATGGGCTTGGAGCAAAACTAAGACTGGCCGTAACATATACCTGGAAAAAAGAATTTGGAAAGGGTGAACATATCTTTCTTGGTGCAATTGAAATGCTCAAAGACACGGAAGAGCCTGCGCTTCTCAAGCATCTCGATTATGCCTACCTTCATCTTGGTAAATCAAAATTCGAACAACAGCATTATGGAATGGCACTCGATAATTTTGTCGCTTCTTACGAACTTAAAATTCAAAAGGGCGATATGAACGGACTTGATATACTTCAGCAATGTATTGATTTCACCAAAGCAAAAATGAATGAAGAAGCAGTCTGATTATTTCGTATAACTTGGTCTTTGATCGTATTCGATCGGATCTTCAACACCGGCCAATTCAAATCCTCTGAGTCTCAAAGCACATGAATCGCAAACACCACAGGCCTTATCTCCTCTGGCATAACAACTGTATGAAGAGGCGAGTGGAGCACCAAGCTCGATCGCTTTTTTGATGATTTCTGGCTTTTTCATTTCAATCACAGGAGTGACGACTTCGATATCTCCGTCTTTGGTTCCTTCTTTGATCAAAGCATTCAGGGCCTTGTAATAAGAAGGACGACAATCGGGATAGCCAGAAGAGTCTTCATGAACTGCTCCAATGTAAATTTTCTTGGCTCCAATTACTTCAGCCCAGGAAACAGCCATCGAAACAATATGTGTATTCCTGAAAGGAACATAGCTGTCAGGAATTTCGTCAGAATCACCTTTGTATTTTTTGACATCAATGTTGTCATCGGTGAGAGAACTACCACCGATCTGTTTGAGAAAAGTCACATCGACAACTTTTCTCATATTCATAGGAACATTGTAGAAGTCTGCAATAGCATGAAAGCTTTTCAACTCACGCTCTTCTGTTTTTTGTCCGTAATTCAAATGAAGAAACGCGAGATCTTCGTGCTTTTCATTGGCAATGGCGGCACAGACTAGAGAGTCCATTCCTCCGGAGACAAGACAGATGGCGAGTTCTTTGCTTTTCATGCGCTTTCACATTCCTTTTGGATGAAGTCGAGAAGCTTTTCAGTTGCAGCAGCAGCTTTCTTTTTCTTCTCTTCCAGTGAGCCTTCATTTTCCTTGATCTGAATGTAGAACTTGATTTTAGGTTCTGTTCCAGATGGTCTAAGGAAAAATCTTGATTCGTTAGCAAAACCAAAGCCAAGAGCATCAGTGGCAGGAAGATCGATTTTCATTTCTTCGCCGTTCACCATGTTCTTTTCAATTAGTTTATCATAGTCCCAAAAGTGAACAACTTTCTCCCCACAAATTTCAGTAGGATTCATGTTTCTAAATTTTTCCATGATTCTTTGAATTTTGTCTGCACCTTCTTTTCCGTAGTAATTCAGGTTGAGAAGATGCTCGGCACTGAATCCGTACTCTTCATAAATCTTGTCGAGTGCTTGAAAAAGATTCAAGCCTTGAGTCTTGTACCAAAGAGCACATTCTGCCATCAAAGTGACAGAGCTGACTCCGTCTTTATCTCTGACGTAACCGTGATTCAAGTAACCAAAAGATTCTTCTGTACCAAAAATGAAGTTCTTTTCAGGATTGGTCTTTTCAAGTTGGTTCATTTTTCCACAAATCCACTTGAATCCAGTCAGAGTATTAAAACATTCAACAGCAAAAGCATCAGCAATGGTTTTTTGAAGATCTGTTGTCACAATCGTCTTAACGAAATAAGAGTTCGGTGGAAGTTTTCCCTGCTCTTTGAGGTTGGTCAAAATATAGTGAAGCATCAGGATACCGATCTGGTTTCCGTTCACATATTGAACTTCTCCCTCATGCTTGAGAGCAACTCCAAGTCTGTCTGTATCTGGATCAGAACCGAAAACGATATCGGCATTTTCTTTTTCCATGAGTTCAACCGCCATGGCCAAGGCTTCTGGGTTTTCTGGGTTCGGGCTTGAAACTGTTGGGAAAGCTGAATCTGGTTGAGCTTGTTCTTCTACGATCAGGTAATTGGTCAACCCCATATCGTCGAGTGCACGAGTACACGGGTAAAGACCGGTTCCATGAATAGGGGTGTAGACAATTTTTAAGTCAGTCCCTTTTTCTTGGCAAAGTTCTGGATTGATGATTTTTGATTTGATCGCTTCATAATAAGCATTTTCAACTTCTTCACCTACCCAGTGAATAAGACCTTGATTAAGTCCTTCGTCAAAAGACATGCACTTGATGTCTTTGTAATCGATATTGTTGTAATGACCGATAATGGCCTTGTCATTTGGAGGAGTCACTTGAGATCCGTCCGCCCAAAAAACTTTATAACCATTGTACTCAGGTGGATTGTGAGAAGCAGTGACCATGACTCCTGCGTCAGCATTATGATGACGAACAGAAAAAGAGAGTAGGGCAACTGGATTCAATCTTTTATAGATATAGGCTTGAATTCCATTGGCTGCACAAACTGCCGCTACTTCTTTAGCAAATTCAAAACTAAATTTTCTTGAATCATATGAGATCGCAAGTTTTTTTGAAGAACCTGCATCAAGTACGTGGTTGCAGACCGCTTGAGTTGCTTTACGAACTTGGTACTTACTCATTCTGTTGGTGCCCATTCCTAGAATGGCCCTAAGTCCTCCAGTTCCAAACTCGAGGTCTTTATAGAAGCGTTCTACAATTTCTTTTGTATCGCCAGCGTCGAGTAGTTTTTGAATCTCTTCTCTGTCTGCTGCATCAAAATAGGTGTTTGAGGCCCATTCTTTGGCCTTTTCAATTGCGTGTTGTTCCATCGGAAATACCCTGTAAATGATTTGATTAAGCTATTTTGAGCAAATTTACATAAATTTGGCTTTCTTGAAAACCGATAAAAAGATAACATTTCAATGGAAAAAACATTAAAATATCAGTTCAGGTTTGCTATATAAGTATCCGATTTGAATAGCTTGTAAGGAGAATATAATGGCTAATAAAGACATGAAGCACAGCAACAATATCGCTGGTGCTTGGTATTGTACAGATCCAGATGATGACAACGGAGAAGGATGTATCGCTTGTAACGTTTGTTACACAGGGGCTCCTGACTTTTTCGCTGAAGACGATGACGGTAATGCTTACGTTAAAAAGCAACCTGAAACCGATGATGAGAAAGAGCTTTGCATGGAACAACTTGAAGCTTGTCCTGTGAACTCAATCGGAAATGACGGCTAATCCGACCAAAAAACACAACTAAGTTTTTTAAAAGACCCCACCTTAGAGTGGGGTTTTTTTTCCCTT